>NZ_MLAQ01000010.1 GCF_002272895.1 Helicobacter sp. 12S02232-10 | reverse complement strand
ATAAAGGATAGTGTGATGTTAAAAGATACAATCAAATCAGTTTTAGAGTTTAATGTCTGGATTGGAATGTTTTTTTATGATATTGGAAGAGCAATTCAAGGTAGTGATGATTTTTATTCTAATGTTGGGGAGTATTGGTGATTTGGTTTGGGGAGAGCAAGAAGGAATAAAGCTCTATAGGAAAAATTATGTGATTATTCCTCCAATTAAGGATAGGAATGTAAATAAGGAATTTTAGCTTATTAATGGTTTTTGTTATATAATAAAAACTGATTGCAATTTTATGTTAAGGAGCTGCAATAATGGAAGCATTAAAAGTTGCAAAATATATTATTAATAAGTGCATTGAACTAGAAAAACCTATCAGTAATCTACAGCTTCAGAAAATTATGTATTTTGTTCAGTTGGATTTTTTAAAAGAAACTAGAAAAAAACTTATTACTGATGAATTTAAGGCTTGGCAATATGGTCCTGTGCTTGAAGAAGTCTATTATAAATATAGGATTTTTGGTAGTAACAAAATGTTTTTGCCCGAAGAAGATTCTCAATTGGATTTATCAGATGAGGAGCAATCAATCATCAATCAAACAATTGAAAAATCTATAAAGCTACCTGCTTGGGAGTTGGTTCAAAAAAGTCATCACCCAAATGGTGCTTGGGTAGCGACATTCAAAGATGGGGCAGGTGATAAAAATACGATTCCTGATTTCTTGATTGAAAAAGAAGCTTTAGGCAATGGAAGATAATAAAAAACTTATAGAATTTTTAAAAAATCTTTCAAAAAAAGAGTTTGACTCTAAAGAATATTTTTATGAGGCAGTAGATACTATCAAGAACATATATGCTTCTGATAAATTTAGGCATTCTTATTCTGCGATAACTGCTTATATTTTAAAAGATACAACAGATGAAGAAAGAAATGAAACTCTTGCTAAAATTTCTGAAAATCTTAGCATTATTGCCGATCAACTCAAGCAAAGTAAAGACTCAAAATTCTGTTGGAATCAGTTTTATAAACTTCAAGATCATATTAATCTTGAAGTTTATCGTCTTGAATATTACGAAGAAAAGATTTTAAATTTAAAAAAGTCTTTATCAGAAGAAGAAGAAAATCTTAAGACCCTACAAACTCAATATAGAATTGTCGAAAATAATCTAAAAAACCAACAAGATCAATATAAAACTATCGAAAATAATCTAAAAAACCAACAAACTCAATATGTTGCAATTTTAGGGATATTTGCTTCTATCATTTTAGCTTTTGTTGGTAGCTTTACTTTTTCTACTTCTGTCTTAACTAATATTGATAAGGCCAGTATTTATAAACTTGTATTTGTTATGATCTTGATTGGTTTTTTTGTAATCAATATTCTTTATTATCTTTTTAAATTTGTTGAAAAAATTAGTCTTAATGGAAGAGAGTCGAATAAATGTTGCAAAAGCAAAATATTTTGGGTTAATATTCTAATTTTTATTTTGCTATTGTCGGATGTATTATTTTATTATCTTCTATCTTCATTTCCTATTTTTTAAGATTTTAAAATCAGATTCAATCTGTAAAATTTAATTTTTTCGTTATTTTTATGGCTATTTTGAAATAAAAATGTTAAGCTTTTGAAAGCTTGATCTTTTAATATCGCCTTCTACAATATTTTGAAAAATTTAAGTCGATAATCTCTAAAGAATGTTTTGAATTTTTTAGAATAGAGTTGATTTTTAGAAAGCAAAATTTTATTGGTTATTTTAAGCACGAATTAATCATTTATTGTCCGCTAAAACTTTTCTCCAAAATAAGCTGCAATGTCACTGCGTATAGTCTGTCTCAACTGAATGCCTGCAAGAATATCATCTTGGAGGGCTTTTTGCAAAAGACTGACTGCACCATTTCGGAATTTAGTCAAATAGGGGTGGTCAATTTGCGCCCAATCCCCTAAAAATAATACTCTGCTTTTTTCACCAATGC
The DNA here is from genome assembly GCF_002272895.1 of Helicobacter sp. 12S02232-10. Lineage (NCBI taxonomy): Bacteria > Pseudomonadati > Campylobacterota > Epsilonproteobacteria > Campylobacterales > Helicobacteraceae > Helicobacter > Helicobacter sp. 12S02232-10. Next base: position 83,986 of record NZ_MLAQ01000010.1, on the reverse strand, counting down.
GCGTTCCAATCAGTTTAACCGTAGCATTTGAAGCGTTTTGCACTTCATCAAAAATAACAAATTTTTTTCCTATAGTGATACCGCGTGCGTGAGCAATATCGACGATTTCAATATGGTGTTTTTGCAAAAAATATTCGGTCGCATCTCTTTTTTCGATGGTATTGACATCGCCCCTGTATTCGATTTTTTTTGCTAAAGATTGTTCTTGAAGCCTGTCAATGGTGAAATTGATCGCGCTGTAGAGGGGATACATAAAATAACTTAATTTTTGAGCTTCATCGCCTTTGCGAAAACCGAGTTCAGATTCTTTGTCAGTGGCTGTAACGGTATTGCGCATATAGATAATGCCATCGACTATGCCTTTTTTGACCAGATAGATACCTGCTTGGAGGGCGATGAGTGTTTTGCCACTTCCGGTTGCACCTGTTGCGATAGTAACGCGATTTTTAGGGTGAATGAGCATTGCATAAAGCATTTTTTGTTCTAAATTGATGGGTTTGATATATGGATCGCTTTCTTCAAGAATTTCATCAAGCTTGAATTCTTCAAATTTTCCATCAAGCTTGATACCAAAATGCTTTTTACCCGTAAAATACAAGGAACTTTCTGTGTTATCCTGCTCATTGATTTCAATCAGACTCCAATCTTTGAGTTTTAAAAAATCTTTATTTGCATTTAAAGAGTTGAAATCTTTGTCTTTATGTAGATTAAAATAATGCCAAAAATCAATATCATTGGGATTTTCAACGCGGTCACGATAGAGTGATTGCGCAGCAATCCCTTTTGCTAAAGAGCGTATTTTTAAAGAAATATCATTGCTTAGGAGGATAAAGCCGTAATCATTGGCAATTTCGGCGATTTTGGCATCATTAAGCCCGTGATCAAGACCTGCGATTTTGTATTTTTGGCGATAAATGAGTGTGATGGGGATATGGTGAGGGTTTTTGGAAAAAATCACTTCTTTGAAAAAATCTCCTTCTATTTTTCTGGTTTTGCGATGGATTTTGATCGGTTCATCACTATTGATACAACGAAAGAACTCACGAGCAAAATAGCCGGTTTCGTTTTGAAGATCCTTTTTTTTGTCCAATTCTTCTATGACTGTGTCGCTGATAAAAAGTCGATTTTGACCATTTTGATAAAGATGGGGGATGTTTTGAACGTCATCAAGAATGACGGAAGTATCTAGCAGGTAAGATTTTTTTATCATCAAAGACGCCTTTGGGTGTGATTTGAATTTTGGCAAGATTTTTGCAAAATTCATTGGGGATATGGTTGCAGATATTTAATTAAATTTTGGTTAAAATGAATCTTCTCAAAAACATTTAGAGAGAAGAGTGTAACTCCAATATTCTAAAGGAAATATAATGCAAGTAAAATTTAAAAATAATCCGGTAAAAATCAGCGGAAAAGAACTCAATGTCGGCGATAACGCTCCTGTAGTAGAGCTTGTTGGAAAAGATTTGAGCATCGTTAAAATTGGTGGTGCGCAAGGAAAATACCAAATTATCAATGTCGTTCCAAGTTTGGATACAGGCGTGTGTGCTACTCAAACCCGAAAGTTTAACCAAAAGGCAGCTGCTCTTTGTAATGCAAACGTTTATGTAATCTCTTTGGATCTTCCTTTTGCTCAAGGTCGGTTTTGCTCCACAGAAGGGATTGAGAATCTAAGCACGCTGAGTGATTTTAGAAAAAAAGAGTTTGGTCAAAATTATGGCGTTTTATTGGAAAGTGGTCCGCTTGAGGGCTTGCTTACACGCGCAGTTTTTGTGATCGATCCGAATGGAAAAATCGTATATAAAGAAATTTGTGCAGAAATCACAAATGAACCTGATTATGATGCCCCTTTAAAAGCGATTTTATAGATTTTAAAACTCTAGATTTTTGATTGTTTTGAGAGGCACAACACAAGACCGATGGCAATGCAGTTAGCAATCAGCGAACTGCCTCCATAGGTCAAAAATGGCACTGCAATTCCTTTAATGGGCGTGATACCACTGACACCAAATGAATTAATGATAAAAGAAAATCCTACTAAAAGCGCTACTCCAATGCAAAATAAAGAATAAGATTGATTTTTGAGTCGATTGGCGATTTTAAAGATGCGATAAATGATGATACAAAACAATCCGATACACACAAACAATCCAATAAAGCCCAATTCTTCAGTGATACCTGCCAATACCATATCAGTATGCACCTCGCTTAAAAATCCTAATTTAATCAATCCCTCTCCAAGCCCTTGACCAAAAAATCCGCCATTATAAATTGCATTGGTGGCGTGATGGATTTGATAGGGTTCAGGCAGATTTTCCACGCGAATATAATCGGCGATATTATGGGGCAATAGGGCAAGGATAGAATCTTGAGCGTTTGCCCACCACAGCTTGACGCGCAAAATTCTATGCGAGCTGGTGATGATGGTGAGTGTTCCAAGCCCAATGACTCCAAAGAAAAGAATGCCAAAAAGTTGCAGGCTACCTCCTGCAAAAATGAGCATAAGCCCCAAAGTGATTGCTAAAAGCACGACTTGCCCTAAGTCGTTTTGCATAACTGCTATCAGCAATACAACCACAACAAATACTGCTAAATAAGGCAGAATGATTAAAAATTCTTCTTTAATTGTGCGTTTGCTCTCAAAGGCAAATTTTCTTGAGAAACTCCAAGCGAGGAAAAATATAAATCCGAGCTTAAAAAATTCTGATGGGGCGAGCGAAAAGCCAGGTAATCGAATCCATCTTTTTGCACCTCCAGCACTGCTTGCAATGCTTTCGGGCAAAAATGGCATAATGATCATCAATCCGAGTCCGAAGAGAAAAAGGGCAAAGCCGATTTTTTTAAATCCTTTATCTGGATCGACTTGAGAAAGTATCCACATCAATAAAATGCCGATGATAGCCGAAAAAAGTTGGCGAGCAAGGAAATGAAATTCGCTGTAATTGTAGATGATGATCGTGTAGGCAGAGAGTGAGTAGCTCATAATCACCCCGATTGTGATCAACACTGCAGTATATAGAAATAATCGTGTGTCAGCCATTAAACCTCAATTTTAAGCGTTATTGTGAAATTATCCTATAATTTTACCAAAAACTTCTTAATTCCCTTTGGCAGATATTGGAATAAAAATTGCTTGTTTTAAATCAAAAATATATCGCTATTGAATTGGAGTTCCCTAAAATGCTTCCTCCATATTTTGAATCTTCCAAAGCTTACCCGCTTGTTTATCAGGCTTTGGATTATCGTTCGATCAGACAAGATATGATCTCAAGCAATATCGCTAATGTCGATACACCTTTTTATCGCCCGAGGGATGTTGATTTTGAATCCTATCTAGCTAAGGAAAAGGCTGAAATTTTTGAAGATAAGCCTGATCTTGAATTGAAAATGGCGCAAACTTCCCCAATGCATCTTAAGGGGAAAAATTTTGATGAAAATCAAGCATCAATGTTTTTTAGAGATGGGCATTTGGCTAGAAATGATGGCAATAGCGTTGATTTAGATGTAGAGACAAGCGAAATGGGAAAAAACAGCGTGATGTATCAAGCACTCACAACCGCGCTTAAAAAGCATAAGGGAATTTTCGCATACGCGATTGATTCAGGTAAGAATTTATAAGATTTAGGAGGAAATGATGGCTTTTTTATCCAGTTTTGATATCAGTGGCTATGGATTGTCTGCACAACGATTTCGAGTGAATGTCATCTCTTCAAATATTGCCAATGCCAACACAACTAGAACCGACGAGGGCGGACCTTACAGACGACAGGAGGTTGTGTTTAAGGCATTTGATTTTAATAAGGTTTTGAATGAAAAGCTTGCCAAAGAAAACCATCTTGCTGCATATGAAGATCCTCTTGATGAAGGAGATTTTGGAAAGTTGCCAAAACCTGCTATAATGAGCGTGTATGTTGATAAAATTGTTCGAGATGACAGGCAGCCTTTGATGAAATACGATCCGAGCCATCCAGATGCAAATGCTGAAGGGTATGTGGCTTATCCCAATGTAAATCCCGTTGTGGAAATGGCGGATTTGATTGAGGCAACTAGGGCTTATCAAGCAAATGTGGCGGCCTTTCAGAGTGCAAAGAATATGGCAGGTAATGCTATTTCGATGTTGCAGGCTTGATAGGTAATTTTTAAGGAATTGAATATGGAAAATATCAAAAATGATATCGGACTCACCAAGCCTTTATCAGGCACTTCTTCGGTTTCAAATGTAAAAGCGGAGGGAGAAAAAGGGGAATTTTCCGAAATCCTTAAAAAATCCATTGATGAACTTAACCTTGCTCAAGAGAGTTCTGATAAAGCTTTGGCAGATATGGCAACCGGACAGGTTAAAGATCTCCATCAAGCTGCTATTGCTATAGGCAAGGCTGAGACAAGTATGAAATTAATGCTTGAAGTCCGGAACAAAGCTATTAGTGCCTATAAAGAGATCTTAAGAACACAAATCTAAAAATTTGAATGGATGAGGCGCCCAAGAAATCAGAAAAAATACTTTTCGTATTTGTCATTTTGTTTTTGTGCTTTATCATATTTGCCTCTATTGTTTATACTAAAATCATTATCCCTAGAAAAATTCCGACTTTAGTTGTTTCTAAAACTGATGTTGCTGTCAGAGGATCTATCTATAGCCAAGATGGCTTTAATTTGACTGCGAGTAAAAAGCTTTATAAGGTCAGTGTAAATACTGAATCCATTGATCCAGATAAAAAACAACTTTTTGTGAATTTATTTTCTATCTATAGCAATATTTCCAAAGAAGTCATTCTTGAAAAAATTTCTCAAAAAGGCTATATCGTGATCTCATACACGATTAGCCCCAATACTGCTGCTAATCTCAGACAACTCAATTCAAAACTTTTGGCCTATGATGTCTTTAGAGAATATGAGGACAAAAATGGCAGAGTTGTACAGAAAATGGGGATTGGCATTGAAGTGAGCGGAGTCAGCAGGATTTATGCCTATGGGACGATTCTAGAACCTGTTATCGGCTATACAAAAAAGATCGAGACAGGTAGGATTACAATCACTGAAGGGGTAAAAGGGGTTGAAAAGTATCGCGATGCCATCCTTTCGCCAAAACAAGATGGGAAACTTGAGGGCAAACGAGATATTGGGTTTAATATCATTCAAAATAAGGATTCCAAGTTTAAACCAAGACAAGATGGCTTTGATGTGGCATTGAGCATTCCTTTGAAATTGCAGAAAAAAATTGAAGAAATTTTGGACGCGGCGAAAAAGAAATATAAATCCGATGAAATTGTAGTGGGGATCATTAACCCCAAGACTGGAGAAATCTTATCTTTGGCTACGACCAATCGTTTTGATCCCAAAAATATCAAGAAGTCAGATTATCCTTATTTGAATGTCGATGCGATTGAAGTTTCTTTTGAACCTGGAAGCACAATAAAGCCGATCGTTTATTCGATTTTGTTGGATAAAAATCTGATTAATCCAATGCAAAGCATTGATTTAAATAATGGCTATTATAGACTTGGAAAATACATCATCAGGGACGATTCAATCCCGACTAAAAATCCCGTTATCGAAGATGTCATCATTCGATCAAGTAACGTTGGAATGATTAAGCTTACTCAGCGTTTGAGTGGCAAAGAGTTTTATGATGGACTGAAAAAGTTTGGACTTTCAGAGCTTACTGGGATTGATTTGCCCTATGAAAAAAATGGCTTACTTCCAAGTGTGAGGCTTTTGAGTGGAGAAATTTATAAGGCAAGTGCTTCTTACGGGTATGGATTGCGAACGACATTTATGCAACTTTTGCGCGCTTATAGTGTTTTTTCAAACGGGGGTTATTTGGTAACACCTCATCTCACGCAAAACCTCACTGCGCCTAATGGGGATATTTATATCCCTAAGCTACCTGCAAGAAAACGCGTGCTAGCCCCGCTCACTTCTCAAAAAATGCAAGATACTCTGATAAAGGTCGTTACATCAGGTACGGGGCGATCTGCTAAAGTTGATGGCGTGATTGTCGGAGGGAAAACTGGGACTGCTCGAATTGCTAAAGAAGGAAAATATGATAGTCTTTACAACGGTTCATTTTTTGGCTTTGCCAAAGATGATCAGAATACCTATACCATCGGCGTGGTGGCTTTTGGGTCGCACGGGAGTGAGGATTATTATGGGAGTCAGACGGCTGCCCCTATTTTTAAAGAAATTGTAGAGCTTTTAAAAGAACAGGGGTACCTCCGCATAAAAAAGACGACTCAATAATTACAAAATTTTAATATCATTGCACTAAAATCATAAAGAAGGATAAGGATGAAAAGATTTTTTTTACTTTTAGGGGGATTCCCTCTTAGCGTTTCGATACTTTTTGGCAGCAACGTTGCATTGGAGAAGATGATTAAAAATAATGAGGGAATTGATGTAAAAGTTGTTGATTCCAAGCCTACAGATATCAAGGGCATTCAAATTATTTCTTTAGAGCAACCCAATGGATTACGGGTCCCAGTTTTTGCAAGTGATGATGGAAAAACTGTTATCGGGATTTCTGATCTTTTAATATCTGATGATGATAAGTTTAAAAATGCCCTTAAAAAAGCTTATGAAGATTCGACCAAACATAACAAGACCATTACGGATAAACAGGTTTTAAATATATTTAAAAAATATGACAAGACTTATGTTTTAAAACTTAATGGAAAAAATGGTTCAAAGATAACTTATATGGTAGTTGATCCAAATTGCCCTTATTGCGATCAAGAAATTCAAAAACTTGATGCAACGTTGCAAAATTCGAATGTGCAAATACTTGTTGTGGGAGCGCTTGGAATGGATTCTATAAAGAAAACAGCGAGTTTTTATGAAGCACTTAAAAGCAAAAAATCTCAAAAAGACAAAGTGGCTTTATTGCATTCTGTGTTTGAAAAATCTTACCAAGCAAATAAAAATGCCGATACGGCTGAAATCATCAAAATTGGTAGAGAACTTTCTCAAGCAGGCGTGAAAGGTGTGCCTTATATCATAAGGAAGTAGATTCCTTTCACCCCTCTTCAATTTTTTACACTTTTTTCATATTTTCTCCACATTTTAATTTAGTTATAAGAATTGTTACCATAGTATTACGAAAATATTACAATTTTTTTAAGGATTTTTTTAATGTCTAGAAAATTATGGTTATTATTACCAGTATTAATACTTGCTCAAGAGGACAAACCAAATACTTATATTTTAGAAAAATCTGTTGTTTCTGCAAGTGGATTTGAACAGAGTTTGCGTGATGCTCCCGCAAGCATATCCGTGATTGGTGGCAAGTGGCTCAGACAAAAGCAGGTTTTTGATGCTGCTGGTGCAGTCAATGGCGTACCAGGTGTGGATATCGATACTGAAATGGGAAAGACAGGAGGGCTTAATGTCAGTATCAGAGGAATGCCTGCAAACTATACTTTAATTATGATGGATGGACACAGACAAGATGCAGGTGGAAATATAGCAACTGATAATGTCGGTTGGTCAGAGACTTTTTCAAGCTTTATCCCCCCGCTTACTTCTATTGACAGAATAGAAGTGATTCGCGGACCGATGAGTACGCTTTATGGAAGCGATGCAATCGGCGGTATTGTCAATGTGATTCTTAAAAAGCCTAATATGAGTCGCTTTGAAGGGGCTGCACAGATATCAAGCGTGCAAAATCAACATATGGAAAAATTTGGTGCGCAGTATTCTCAAGATATGTATTTGAGTATGCCTATTGTGGAAAATAAATTGGCTTTTTCACTTCGCACTAGAGAGTATTTTAGAACCCCTTGGGATACGGCTGTGCCTTATGAGAAAGATGGCAAGACATTGATCCGAACGCCTGCTACTCCTGTTTATGTTGGACTTCCCACAAAAGCCAATATTTATGATATTGGTGCAAGATTAGCGTGGCAGGTTGATGATAAAAATTATACTTATGCAGATGTCCAGTATTTTTATGATGATTATGATAATTCACAACAACAATTAGGAGGGGAATTGAGTGCGCGCAAAGATTATATCAACACGCGGGCGAATTTTATCTTAGCTCATCAGGGAAGTTATGATTTTGGGCAGTGGGAAACCTCTTTGCAATACAATGATACAGCTAATAAAGGGCGTGTTATTGGGCATAAACCTGGGGCTGTAAAAAATTATGACAATCGTGGGCTTGAAGGGCGGGATATCATCGTTGATACGAAACTTGTTTCGGCTTTGGGAAGCGATTGGTATAGCAATAATTTGACTCTTGGGGGGCGTTATTGGTTTCAGTGGATGCGTGATTTGCTAGTCGATCCTTCAGTATTTTCTCAAAATACGGGTGCTTTATTTGTAGAGGATGAGTGGGATCCTTTGACATCACTCTCAATTACTTTGGGTTTGCGTTATGATTATAACCAAACGTATAAGTCAAATTTTTCACCTAGAGTGTATGTTGCTTATACTCCTTCTTTTATTGATTTTATCACGATTAAAGGAGGGATTTCCACAGGCTATAAGGCACCTTATATCAACGATCTTGTAAATGGAACCAACGGCTATGGGGCACAAGGAAAATTTCCCTATATTGGTAATCCTAATCTCAAGCCTGAACATAGTATTAATTATGAACTTTCAGCCGTGTTTGACCTACAGAGTTTGGGCGATGCGAGCGTAACGTATTTTTTCAATGATTTTAGAGATAAGATTGCCAAAACAGTCGTTCATCCCGCAGATAATCCAGCTTGTGTTCCTTTCAATTCTGATGCATCTTATCAGTATTGCAATATGCAAGCCAACCAAGATGAAGCTTATGTACAGGGGATTGAGGTTTATTTGAATACACAGGCTTTTTATGGATTTTCTTTGCAGGCTTCTTATACATTTTTAAACAGTCGTTATACCAAAGGAGAATTTAAAAATTCCCCGCTTGTAGATACGCCAAAACATCAAGTTTATGCCAAGCTCAATTATGAGTATAAAAACTTTGATATTTATTTGATGGGGAATTATAAATCTTCCCGAGCCATCTTACCTACTAGTTCAGTAATTAATGGCGCCAAAGGGAGTGAGATTAAAGCGACTATTGGGCATTATAACCCTTATGCGGTTTTTGATTTGGTAGCAAGCTATCAGATAACTAAAAATCTTCGCGGGAGTTTTGGAATCTACAATTTGTTTGATAAAAACTTTCAAGACTACACTTATGTCAAAGAAGATAAAGGTCACGATATTATCGTGAATCGTTATAACGTTGTTCAAGAGGGAAGGAGGTTTTGGATCAGTCTGAATATGGATTTTTGATTTTTATCGGGCTTAAAAAAAACTTATATTAATAGAAATAGCTATTAAATTTATTATTAAAAGGATATGTAATGAAAAAAAAGGCAATAATGATGATTTGCGGTTTGGCTTTTTTCTTGGAAGCCCAAGAAACTCAAGACTATACCCTCCAAAAGGTTGAAGCATCAGCAAAAAGAACGGAAGTTGAAAGTTGGCGTTCAGAGGAAGTGAAGGATTTTATGGGTTCAAGAACAGTGATTTCAAATAAACAATTGAAAGAAACTGCTAACCAAAGCATTGATGAAGCACTTCAAAACATTAGTGGGATACAAGTGAGAGATTATAGCGGGACAGGGCTATTGCCAAAAATCAGTTTTAGAGGATTTGGAGGGGCTGGGAATGGTCATAGCAATACAGGTCTTATTCTTTTAGATGGGATTCCTATTTATGGAGGTCCTTATTCCAATTTGGAATTGGCTATTTTTCCCGTGACTTTTCAAGCAGTCGATCGGATTGATGTGATTAAGGGTGGAGCGAGTGTCCAATATGGTCCCAATACTTTTGGGGGTGTTATTAATATCATCACGAAAGAAATCCCTGCAGAATGGGAAAATCAGGTTGCTGAAAGAATTACTTTTTGGGGTAAGGATACGGGAGGATTTTTTAGAAAGAATGGAGAGCCTGTAGCCAATAATATGCTTTATGACACTTATCTTAAAACTGGGGGAATGATTAATGAGCATTTTGGTGTGCAAGCTCAAGCAAACTATGTTGGGGGGCAAAGTTTCCGAGAGAATAGCAATACAAGCGTTCAAAATTATATGCTTGATGCGATTTATAAAATCAATCCTGAAAATAATGTCAAAATGTATTATCAATATTATAGTTATTTTGCTAAAGATCCAGGATCTTTAAGCACAGCAGATTACATTGCAGACAGATTTCAAAATAAGCGTCCTAATAACAGCGATGATGGAGTTGCAAAGCGATTTGGCGTGGTTTATACTAATTATTTTGGAGATGTCGATAAAATCGGGGGAAATTTTACGCTGACTTATTTTACTCACGATATGACTAGAAATTTTACGATTGATAGCAATTACAATAAAATTTCTCTAGGCTATGATAAAGGTGTCACTTGGATTACTGATAATATTCGCCGTTTTGTCGTTAATGGCATTGAACCAAAGCTTAACCTGATGATTGGGGGGAGCGTGAAGCAAAATATCATTTTGGGCGGGAGATTTTTGACTGAAGATATTTATGGTCACGGTTATAAAAAGACTTTAAGCGATGGCAGTGTTGCCGATCCTACTCCTTATGTTCTCCATAATAATTATACGGCTTTGTATTTGAGTGATGAATTAAGCTTTTTTGATGGTATTTTTACCATTGCTCCAGGTTTGCGCTATGAGTTGCTCAATTATACCAAAACAGGTCAATACGCAACGGGCAAAGGAGCAGGAACAAACCATCGTCTAGATAACCAATTCAATCCTGCTATTAATATCGGTTTTAAGCCTATAAAAGATTTACTCCTTTATGCTAATTATCAAAGAAGTTTTATACCGCCTCAAACAGGCGATATAGATGGGACAGAAACAAATTACGTGACTACTTTCCAAACGCTTGAGGGAGGAGGGCGATACTTTTTTAATGACGCTATCAGTATCAATGCCAACTATTTTGCAATTTTTGCTGATAATTATAAAATTGGAAAATTTGCTACTGAACCTATTTCAGCGATTTCTCAAGGTTTGGAACTTGAACTTTATTATTCTCCGATTGAAAATCTGACATTGCACGCAGCTTATACTTTTACCGATGCTAAAGCAGCTAATGATAAGAAAACTAAAACAGGTATAGATATCAAAGGCAAAATGCTTCCTTATGTGTCTCCGCATCAGTTTGTATTTGATGCGCTTTATAGCTTAGGAAAAACAAGTATGGGGATTTCTAGCTATTATTATAGCCCTGCATATAGCGATATTTTAAATACAAAAGATGAAAATTCTACTGGAAATGCTGGCAAGCTTCCTTGGTATTGGGTATGGAATGCTCAAGTCAGTCGAACTCTTTGGACACAAGGACGCCAAAGTATTACGGGCAGTTTATCAATGAATAATATTTTTAATATGAAATATTATTTTCGAGGTATCGGCACAAGTCCTGTTGGCAGACAGCCAGCACCTGGAAGATCAGTCACGGTATATGTAAGCTATAATTTTTAAGACAGGCTTTTGATTGCTTCGGTCTTGGTGTGAATCTTATTGTGGTAAAATCTCGTAAAAATACAAGATGGAGGCAGCTCAGATGGGGCTTTCAAAACCAAGATTAAAATCTTCTCTTTTGCGTCGCTTGTTTGTGGCTGCTTCTATACGCCGTTGGAATGATCAGGCTTGTCCGGTTGAGTTTGTAGAGCTTGATAAGCAGGCTCATAAGATGGTCATTGCTTATTTGTTGGCTCGATATGAGGAGCAAGAGCGAGGCATTTGCATTGATTGGGAAAGTTTGATCAAATATTTTTGCTTTGAGTTTTTTGCTCGCGTGGTTCTTACTGATATTAAACCCCCTGTTTTTCACGAACTTCAAAAACACCATCAAGCAGAATTGGCGCGTTATGTGATGCACGAACTTAAAAAAGACCTTGAGGAATATGAATTTTTTGAGGAAATGCAGGATTATTTGCGAACTTCCCACTCCTCTGTTGAAATCCAGATTTTACGTGCCGCTCATTATTATGCTTCTAAGTGGGAGTTTGATATCATTTATCATTTTAACCCACATATGTATGATGTCAAAAATATCAAAAAAATCATTGATGATGAGGTTGAAGAACATTATCATCTTCGTGGGATTCAAAAAATTGTGATGTTTAAAAATGTCTCTGAGCTTGTAACGATGTTTGGACAACTGCGTTTTCAAAAACGTTGGAGTCAAACGCCAAGAGTTCCTGCTACAAGCGTTTTGGGGCATACCTTATGCGTGGCAATCAGTGCTTATTTTTTGAGTTTGGATATAGGTGCTTGCGAAAAAATGCGCATCAATCATTTTTTATGTGGGCTTTTTCACGATCTTCCTGAAATCCTCACGCGTGATATTATTTCTCCGATTAAACGCAGTGTTATCGGGCTTGATGAGCATATTAAAAAAATTGAGGAAAAGGCAGTGAAAAATAAAATTCTTTCAATTGTTCCTCCCAATATAGCCGATGATATTATTTATTTTACGCAAAACGAATTTGGCAATCGCTACAAAGTAGAGTGTTTTACAAGAGTTGCAACAAGTGGAGAGGAATTGATAAAAAACTACAATTGCAATCAATATGATCCTGTTTATGGGGAATTTTTAAAAATTTGTGATCAGCTCAGCGCATTTTTGGAAGCTAAAATTTCCATAACTCACGGGATTTCAAGTGCTGAACTTATTGATGGAGCGGAGAATATCTTTAAAAAATGTTCTCAAAGCATTATCAATGGGGTGGATATAGGTGCTATTTTTAGGGATTTTGTTTAATGGAGTTTTTGAGCAGTCTTACAGATGGGAATGTCGGTTTTTTTCTCCTTTTGTTATTGCGATTTTCAGGCATTTTTGCATTTTTTCCGTTTTTTGATAACCAACTTGTGCCCGTTTCGGTTCGAGGGGCTTTGAGTTTTTTTATGACCTTGTTGTTTTTTCCTTTAATCCCTCATACTTCTTTTAACTTTACGTTGGAGGAATTTCTTCTTGCTGGGGCTATGGAGTTGTTGTTGGGGTTTCTTGCCTCGCTTTTTTTGCAAGTTGTTTTTAGTGCAATTGCTTTTGCGACAGATAGCATTAGTTTTTCGATGGGGCTTACGATGGCGAGTGCTTATGATCCTATTTCAGGCGCACAAAAATCCATTGTGGGGCAAGTGATTGCAATGCTTGCGATTGTTTTGGCTTTGAGCGTGAATTTTCATCATTTTGTATTTTTATTTGTCGCCCATACTCTCTCAAGCATTCCTTTAGGAGGATTTGTATTGCGGGGCGATATCATCGCTTATTTGATCAAGGCTTATGCCAATATGTTTCTTGTCGGTTTTGCGATGGCATTTCCGATTTTAGGTCTGATTCTTTTGAGCGATATTATTTTTGGTATGATTATGAAAACACACCCACAATTCAATCTTTTAGCGATCGGTTTTCCTGTGAAAATTGCCATTGCATTTGTGGTAATCATTCTAGTCATTCCAGCTATAATGGTTCGTTTTAAAAACGAATTGAATGCGGCTTTTTTGGCATTGCACAGATTATTTTAAAGGAAAAAAATGCCCATAATTTCATTTCAAGAGGCTCAAAATCTTAATTATGCTTTGGCGATTCCTGATTTAGAGACAACAGAAAAAAGCATTTATGAAGCTTTCGGGGAAATTTTGGCGATTGATTTAGTCTGTAATAGACCCTTGCCTGCATTTGATAATTCTGCGATGGATGGCTATGCGCTCAAAAGTTCTGATTTGGGAAAAAAAATTCGGGTTGTTTCTACAATCTTAGCTGGAGAGGATATAAAAAATTTAGAAGTTTTAGAAGGAACTTGCGTTAAGATAATGACTGGGGGTATGATGCCAAAGGGTGCTGATTTGGTCATTCCCTTTGAGGATGTTGAAGAAATTGATGGAGAATTCGTAACTTTTGGGAATTCTTTTAAGGCGGGTGCGAATGTGCGTTTTAAAGGAGAGGAAAAATCTTTAGGCAGTTTGATTGCAAAAAAGGGGGATAAACTCACTCACGGCTTGATTGCTTTAATTGCTTCCCAAGGGATTTCAAAAGTGAGTGTTTATCGAAAGCTGAAAATAGGGATTTATTCTACAGGCGATGAGATCATTGAGCCAGGTCAAAATGCCAGTGACCATCAAATTTATAATATCAATGCAGCAGGCATTATGGCCTTGTTGTCTTCTTATGGGCATCAGGTGCAATATTTGGGAATTTTCAAAGATTCGTTAAGGGAGCATTTAGAGGCGATTAAAACGTTTGTAGATTATGATGTCATCATTACAAGTGGGGGGGCTAGTGTAGGAGAAGCTGATTTGCTTGAGAGATCTTTATGTGAGTGCGGGGCAAAAGTGGTTTATCACGGGATTAATCTTAAGCCTGGTCGTCCGATTATGCTTGCAACTTTAGGAAAATGTGCAATATTTGCACTTCCAGGAAATCCACTTAGTGGCATATTGAATTTAAATATGATTGTGATCCCTGCTTTGGAGCGTTTGAGAAAAGCTAACGCATTTTATCCCCAACCTTTTTATGCCCAACTTAAAAATCCTTTGAAGCTTAAAAGCGGGCGGGTAAATATGGTTTTGGGTAGATATGATAATGGGGAATTTATTGCTCATAATGGAGGAAAGTACGGGTCTGGTGCGATTGATGTCATTAGTAGTAGTAACTGCGTTGCTTTAATGGGTGAGGGGGTGTCTTTGATACAAGGAGATATTAGGATCTTACCTTATGTTATGGAATTTTCTGATACAATAAATTGCATTATCAATGAGTGAAAGGAGTAGAAATGACAAAGTTATTGTTTGGTGTGAGCGATACTGAAGAATGCAGAAGAGCGATCAAAACAATCATCAATCTATTTGGGCACCAAGAGGGCGTTGAACTCACGCTTTTGCACGTAACCCCTGAAGTATTGGTTTATGCTGAAAGTGGGATTGTCGATTATGGAACGATTGAAAATATGGAAAAAGAAAAATCCAATGAGATTTTAGATGAGTTTGAAAAAACTTTTCAAAAAGATGGTATTACCTGCCAAAAAATTCTCAAAACAGGGAATCCGATTGATGTTGTTTTAGAGATTGCAGATAAATACGATTTACTTGTTATTGGGGCTAGTGAATCTTCTTTGTTGCATCGAATTTTTAATTCTCATCAAAATAGTTTTATCAATTCTTCCCCAATTCCGGTTTTGGTCGCAAAATAGTCGGTATATTTTCTTCAAATTCGGTTTTTAAGGAATGCGGAATGAAAAAGATTTTCTTCGTTGCGGGTATCTTGTCTGTTTTGAATTTGGAGGCTTTGGAGTTTGGAGGGATTGGGAATGTTTCTGCAGGTATGGGGGGTGCAGGAGTTGCACTAAAAGCATCTCCTTATGGCTTGTATTATAATCCAGCTCTTTTGAGTGCTGATAATAAAACAAAATTTGGTTATAGTATCGGAGTGGAATACCGTCAAAAAAATATTGACAAGCTTGCCAATCTCAATCTTGCGAATATCGCTTCTTCTCCTAAAGATATGGAGACACTTCAAGATGTGCTTAAGGATAATAATCTTAGCATTACTAGCCAAAACGGGATTGTTTTTCAGCTTTCTTCTTCCGTAATCAGAGAGGAATTTGGTTCGATTGCTTTGGGGTTTTTTGGGTCAATGTATTCAAGCATTTCTTTAAATGCTGATCCTAATCGTATGGGATTGATTGTTGAAAATGGAGGGAATTATTATAAACTTGTTTCAAATGTCTCTGGAGGCTATACTCCTCAAGCGACGACACAAACTGATTATGAGCAACATTCTATTGTTTATGCCTTGCAACAAGGTGATGCTCATAAAATCGTTGCTTCTTCATTCGTTTTATCTGAGATACCCATCGGTTATGCCAAAACATTTTATTTTAAAAACTCTAATTTAAATCTTGGAATCGCTGCAAAATATATGAATGGCATTAATGCCAAGCAAGATGTTTATTTGAGCGATCATATCAATTTATCCAATGAATTAAAAAAATTTAGCGGGGGAGGAAATTATCAGCTTTCAAGTACATTTGGAATTGATTTGGGAATGATGTATGAAATTGACCTCCCTAAATTTCGTTATTTGACTTTTGGAGTCGTGGCAAAAAATATCAATTCTCCGACATTCAAATATACTTCTGGGAATATTGTGGTTAAGCCTCAATATCGGGTTGGAATTGCCTATAATGAACGTTACTTTACAGTCGCTTTTGATGCAGATATTCTTCCGAATGAATTGTTAAATTTTAATTATGAAAAACAAAAAAGTCAGATGCTTGGAGGTGGGGTGAAGTTTGATTTAAAATATTTTGATTTGCGTGCAGGGGCAATGATGGATATACGTCAGAACGATGGGCTTATTCTTACTGGAGGAATCAACGTATTGGGGTTATTTGATATTGCGCTTCAAAGCGGGACTAAACTCGGAGAGGCAAAAGGTTATAAAATTCCAAAATACTTGAATTTAAAAATCGGGGGAAGCTTTTCATTTTAGCCATAAAAAGCTAAAATTTCTATCATAAAAAGCAAGATTTTCAAAAGTTACTTGAGAAAAATTATTTTCTAAGTTCTTTGATTCTTGCAGATTTACCTTTTCTGTCTCTGAGGTAATAAAGCTTAGCTCTTCTGACTCTACCGATTCTTAAGACATCAATGCTCTCAAGACTTTCGCTGTAAAGAGGAAAAGTCTTTTCTACGCCAATATTATTAGCTCCCATTTTTCTGATCGTAAAAGTTCTATCAACGCCATTTCCACGAATAGAGATACAAATCCCTTCAAAATTTTGAATCCGACTTTTTTCGCCTTCTTTGATTTTTATTCCCAATTTTACTGTATCGCCAGCTTTAAAATTTGGAACTTTTTTATCACCGATTTGAGATTTTTCAAAGTTCTCAATATACCTATTTTTCATTACATACCCTTTTTATTGCTTTCCATTTTTGATATAAATCTGGCCTGAAATATTTTGTCTTCAAAATCGCCAAATTATTTTTTAAGTCGGCAATTCTACTATGATTTCCCTTTGAATACTCTGAAGGCGGAAGAAAATTTTGGAATTTTTTTTCCAAATCCATTATTCTTGAAAAATTTGGGGCTTCCAAAAGAGAAAATTCAAAACTTTCACCAATCAGAGATTCAGGGTTTCCTAAAACTCCTTTTATTTGTCTAGAAATACTATCGCAAAGACATAGAGCAGCTAGTTCTCCGCCTGTTAAAATAAAATCCCCAATTGAAAAGACTTCATTCGCACACATTTCGACGCAGCGTTCATCAAACCCCTCATAACGCCCGCAAACAAAGACAATATGTTGTTTTGAAGCAAGTCGGATCGCATCAGTTTGCGTGAAAGGTTTTGCAGTTGGAGAAAGGAAAATGATATGCTTGGGGTCAGGAATGTTATCAAGAGCGTCTTTAATCAAATCGGGTCTTAAAACTTGTCCAGCTCCACCCCCAATTTGAGGATAATCTGCTTTTTGATATTTATCTTTTGCATAATCTCTAATATTTGTGATACAAATTTGAATGAGATTTTTTTTAATCGCATTTTTTAGAATAGAATCTTGGAAGTAGGAAGAAATTAAGTTTGGGAATAAACTCAAGAAGCTGAAACGCATTAGCTCGCCTCTAAAATGGCTTTTGCCCCTTTGGCAAAAATAGTCTTTTCCTCTAGGGAGGTTTTGGATATAAAATACTCAATATAGGGGATCATAAAAGTTTTTGGCAGTCCTTGAGATTTGAGTTTCTCTGAAGTTTTTACCAACAGATAATCAGTTGATCCGATACGCTCTATGCCATCCACTTCCCCAAGCATCTCTTTGTCTTCTATAATTTCACATCCAATCATATCAAACCAAAAATATTCATCTGTTTTTAAAGGGCATAGTTTTTTTGTGTCTTCAAGACTTGCATAAGCAATGAGATTGCAAAGTGTTTTGGCTTGATCAATATTTTCAATTTCTTTGAAAAAAACTATAGAATTTTGGGGATTGAAGCTTTTGATTGTGAGAGTATGGCAAAGAGAGGAATGTTTTTGGGAGGATTTGAGGGTTAGTTCAAGATTTTCTTGGATACTTTGAGGAAAATCAGTGACTAAATGCAGTTTTAACCCCCCATTTAATCCGATTGTTTTGCCAATCTTCCCTATTTCTATTAAAGAATAGTTATCTTGGATTTTCATTTGCTTGAACAACTACTTTGTATGTAAAGCCGTCTTTTGCTTTTGCTCCGGAAATAAAAGTTTTAATCGCACTGATCATCTTGCCATCTTTGCCAATAACCCTACCTATGTCTATGGGGGAAGCATAAATCACAATATCCTTGCACCCATCTTCAGTTGAACTCAAAGAAACTTTTACTTTTTGAGGATATTGGACAATTTTTTTGACATAATCTTGTAAAAACTGCTCTATCATAGATGAATTATTTTCCCGAAGATAATTTGCTTACTCTTTCGCTCATTTTGGCGCCCACACTTTTCCAATAGTTTAGCCTTTCGGTATCGATTTTAATGTCGGCAGGCTCTTTTAAAGGGTTGTAATAACCAATCGATTCAATCCATCCTCCATCTCTTCTCTTCCGAGAATCGGTCACGACGATTCGATAAAAAGGTTTTTTCTTTCTTCCCATTCGAGTTAATCTGATCACTGTTGCCATATGCTTACTCCTTGTGAGATACTAAAATATATTAAATTTTTGGTGGATTGAGAACTTTAATTGTCTCAAGCCTTTAAAAAGCCTGAATTATACACAAAAACAGCTCTATTTTAAATTAAAATCAAGAATTGTTTGATTTTCCCCTCATTTGTCCCATCATTTGCATTAGTTCCTGCATTCCTCCTTTGGAACTTAGGCGTTTTGCCATTTTGGCAGCATTGTCAAATTGCTTCACAATTCGATTAATATCACTCACTTCAAGACCGCTCCCTAAAGCGATTCTTTTTCTGCGACTTCCATTTAAAAGATCGGGATTATTTCTTTCTTTTGGTGTCATTGAATTGACCATTGCTTTAATTTTGCGTACTTCACTTGATGTGTCTAAATCTACATTTTTAAGTGCTCCAGCCATATTTCCAAGACCTGGAATCATTGAGACAATTGAACTCACTGAGCCAAGTTTCTTGATATTTTCTATTTGAGCGATAAAGTCGGTGAATGTAAATTGACCTTTTTTGAGTTTCTTACTGATATTTTTGGCTTCTTGCTCATCTAAAATACCAGCTGTTTTTTCCGCTAATGAGGCAATGTCTCCAGCTCCCATCAGTCTTGAGATGATTCTTTCGGGTATGAAGATGTCTAAATCAGGGATCTTCTCTCCATTTCCGATGAAGCGCAAGGGAATTTCTAATTGATAGGCAATTGAAAGGGCAATACCACCTTTAGAATCGCTGTCAAATTTGCTCAAAATAACTCCAGTGATTCCAATCTCTTGATTGAAAGTAGCTGCACTTTTAACCCCGTCTTGACCGCTTAAAGAATCTGCAACGTAAAAAATTTCGTGAGGATTTAAAGCATTTTTGATGGATCGAAGCTCTTCCATCAGGAGTGAATCAATTGCTAGTCTTCCGGCGGTATCGACGATCATCACATCATATTGTCCATCGATAGCTTTTTGTTTGGCAGCTTTAGCGATTTCTAAGGGGGTTGCGTTTTCAAGTTTAAAAATATCCACTTCGATTTGGGAAGCAAGTTGGGTGAGTTGTTCGACGGCTGCTAAACGGGCAAGGTCGCAAGCTACGAGCAAAACTTTTTTATTTTTAGTTTTTAAGTAGTTGGCTAATTTAGCCGATGTGGTGGTTTTTCCACTTCCTTGAAGCCCACTCATTAGAATGATTGTAGGAGGTTTGGAAGCATAAGTAAAACCATAGCTTCCGCCCGTGTTTAAAATTTCTTGCAAACTATTTTGAAGTGCGTTTAAGAAATTTTGCTTGCCGATGCCAGCTTGCTTGGTTTGGGTTTCGACATTTTTTAATAATTCTTTGGTCGCTTTGTGATAAACATCGTTTCGCAGAAGTGATTTTTTTAATTCTTCCAAGGCTTTGGAAAGTGATTTTTCATCATCGTTAAAACGGATTTTGTTTAGAGCGGTTTTAAATGATTCACTGAGTGTCTCAAACAATTTAAAACTCCTAGTGTAAATTTTTAGTCCGAAAGCTCGTTATTTTACAAAAAACCAACTTGTGTTTGTCTAAAACTCTATTAAAAGTTTTTGGTTATAATTTCATAAATATTATAAATTACTTAATTTTTATTGTATTACGAGGAAAAAATGATGAATTTTGAAGCTAGTTTGAAAGAAAAAAACCTTAAAGTAACTCCTCAAAGGATTGCTATCTTAAAGGAGATTGAAAAAAACGGGCACATTAGTGTGGATGATGTTTATGAAAACATCAAAAAAGATTATCCTTCTATTTCGTTGGCGACGGTTTATAAAAATATCGCTGCTTTGTATGAAGTGAATATTTTGCGCGAAATTAAAGCACCATCGCAAAAACAGCGTTATGAACTCAGTTATGATCGTCATATCCACGTTGCGTGTGGAAAATGCGGAAAATTAGAAGATATTAAAGTGGATATTTCAAGCATTTCTGATGAATGTGCCAAAATAAGCGGCTATGCTTTATATGATACATCAGCTGTTTTTATCGGAATATGCCCAGAGTGCGCACGCAAGGAAAAAAAGTAAGTATCCAACCCGATTATTTGTCGGTGTGAGTAGAGGTTTATTTTTAAAATCAGATTTCTTTTGCTATTTTTTCAAGCACCATTGAGGCTCCACATCGGCATCATAATGCCTAATGAAAACCACAATACAAGACTTCCGACTAAAAAAGTTAGGATCGGTTCTAGCCATTGAGTGAAATGTTCAAGTGTATCAGAATAAAGCTCTTTATAATATTCTGAACACATTTGAAACGTATTATCTAGATTCCCGCTTTTTTCACCTGCTAAAATTAAACCTTTTGCCATAGAATTGAATAGATTCGTTTTTTCAAGGGCTTGACTTAGATTTTCTCCTTTTTGTATGTCTGAAATAATTTGAAAAAAGATATTTTTCAGGTGGAGATTATTTAAAGATGAGTGTGCATTTTTTAAAGACGATTTGAAATCCATACCCGTTTTTTGACAAAGATAGAGCGTAAAAAGACATCTTTGGAGATCGCGATAAAAAAATATTTTGCCAATGGCAGGCACGTTTAAAAGATAGCGGTGTGCTTTTTGCATAGCTAGATTTGATTTTATCATAAATTTTTTTATTAAAATGCCCCAAATTCCTAGCACAACTACGATCAAAATTCCCCATTTTTGTAACAAATCCCCGATAAAAATAAGGGCTTTTGTACTGAAAGGGAGTTCAAGTTTGAATTCTTCAAACAAAGCGATGAATTCAGGAATTACCAGTGCGTTTAAAATACCAAATGCAACGAAAATACTCAAAATCACGATGAAAGGATAAAACATTTTTTTCTTGAATTTGGAGATGTCTTTTTGATCTTCTTCCAATTCTTGGGCTAAAGCACGGAAAGTTTCAGGAAGATTGCCAGTGTTTTGACCTGTTTCAATGATGGCGATTCTCATTTTTCCGATAAGGTTTGAGTGTTTGTCGAATGCTTGGCTTAAAGAAAGCCCTGAATGGAGGTGTTTTAAGATATCTTGATACATCATTTGGATTTTTGGGTGTTTGGAACCATCAATACAATAAGTGAGGATTTCATCAATGGGCAAGGAAGCCTCTGACATAAAAGCGATTTGTTTAAAACTTATGATCAATTCTTTTTTGTGCGAAGAAAGAGATTTTAGAAGAATATTTTTTTGAGGAATAGCAATGATTTGTGTGGGAATAATGCCTGTAGCATAAGCTTTTATTTTAGCTTCTTCTTTGGAAAGGGCGTTGGTTTTAAAGGTGGTAGGACAGGCATTTTTAATGCCTTTAACAAGAAATTTCATTCTTTGACACTTCGATAGATTTCTTCATAAGTTGTAATGCCTTGAGCAGCTTTTTGACTTCCATCATCAAAAAGGGTTTTAAAACCTTTTTCTTTGAGAATTTCTTTAAGTTTTAAAGAGGAAACTTTTCCGATTAAAGATTTGATTTCAGGGTTGATTTCTAAGACTTCAAAAATCGCCTCTCTACCCATAAAACCTTGCATATTGCATTTTTGACAACCCTTGGGGATAAAAGATGGCTTTGGGAATGTTTGTGAGTTTGGATTGGATTTTTTGCACTCGGGGCAGAGTTTTCTAATTAGTCTTTGGGAGATGATAGTATTCAGACTTGAATTTAATAAATAAGGTGCTATCCCCATATCAAGAAGACGATCAATTGTGGATACGCAGTCATTAGTATGAATGGTTGAGAGAACAAGATGCCCTGTAAGTGAGGATTGAATGGCTAATTGAAGGGTTTCTTGGTCACGGATTTCCCCTACCATAATGATATCGGGATCTTGGCGTAAGATGGCTCGCAGGGCTTCAGGGAAGCCAAATCCGTAATCTGGATTGATTTGGATTTGTGTGGCAAGATGGATTTGATATTCAATGGGGTCTTCAATAGTGATGAGCTTTTTTTCGTGCGATTTTAGCGTTTCAAGCAGAGCATAAAGGGTTGTGCTTTTGCCACTTCCTGTAGGACCTGTGACTAAAATGATGCCATAAGGGGATTGAATACTTTTTTGAATCAGGGAAAAATTATGGGAGTTGAGTTTCAAATCATCCAAATTGATTTGACGGGTTTGTTTATAAAGGATTCTCATCACGATGGATTCTCCGTGCTGTGTGGGAATGCTTGAAATTCTAAAATCATATTCTTTATCTTGCAATGAAAGGCTATACCTTCCATCTTGTGGCAAACGTTTTTCACTGATGTCAAGTTTTGATTCGAGCTTGATTTTATTGCAAAGAAGTTCAAAAACTTTGGGTTTAATCCTAGCCATCTCTTTGATTTTGCCATCTTTACGGATTTTAAAACTCGCGTGAGTTGCTTTTGATTCAAGATGTATATCGCTTGCGTTTTGAGAAATCGCGCTTTCAAGAATGAAATGATAAAGATTTTTGATATTTGCTTCAGAACTTTTGAGATCAGTGATTTGGGCGGTAAAAAAGTGGATCTGTTCTTGAATTTTAATATGTTCTAAAGCGGTGTAAAAGATTTTAGGTTTTATGGCACATAGTTGTATGGAAAAAGTCGGGTATTTTTGTTTGATGAGTTCTTCAAGCAGGCTTTGATTTATATTTTCTTCATCTTTGAGTATGACAAGGGTTATTTTTTGATTTGGCAGATCAATTGAAAATACGAATGCTTTTAACTTGAAAGCTAGTTCATAAGGCAAAAGGCTGCAGGATTTTTCATCGCTTGTCCAATTTTGAAATTCGATTTCTTTCATTTATGTTTCTTTTTGAAAAAAACTTCTGCTTTTTGCATTAATTCTTGAGCTTCTTTTTCTTTTCCCATTTTGCTTAGACTTTGGGTATAGATTTTCCAGCTTTGGATATCGTTAGTATTGATTTGATTGGCTCTATAAGCCCAAATGATAGCATTTTCATAGGCACCTTTTTCATAATAGTCTTGAGCTACTTTTAAAGCATGATTGTAAGTGATGGAGCCATAAATTTTCCCCATATAAAATTTTGGCTTTTGTATTGTTGGATTAAAGGGGGTTTGAGGGGTAAGTTTTGTTGTTGCAATAGAAGTTGAAGTGTTTAAGATGTTTTGAAAATCCTTAGTTTTTTTAATGTAGCCCTCTTGAAAACCTTTTTGATAGAAATAAGTATTTGTTGTAATAATGCCTAAAATAAATGATATTGCCATAATCAAAACAGAGGGCTTTATTGTGTAGAGTAAATTAGTTTTCATTGTAGTTTCCTTCTAGACCAGCATACCCTAAATCTTTTTGAAAAGTTGTAGCAGTAATGATTTTAGGCGTGATGACAATAATGATTTCTTGGGTTTGTTTGAGATCTTTTTTATAGGAAAAAAGATATTTGAGTAGGGGAATTGAGCCTAAAATAGGGACCTTTTTTTCGACAATGGATTGGGTTTTGTGGATAAGTCCTCCTAGAATGACTTTTTGATTGTTTTGAAGCTTGACAATAGAAGAGAGCTGATTGGTTGATAAGTTTGGTGGTGATTTGAGGGCATTAGGTTGGTTTTCTATACTGGAATCTTTGGTTTTAGTGATTGAGGGATTGATTTTTAAGATCACATAGTCTTTACTGATGGATGGCGTGACATCCAAAAGAACTCCTGAGAAAACGGTTGGAAAATGCTCTCCTATGTTTTGAACCACTGCTGTGTTGGTGCTGTTTTGATAGACTAGATTCTGCGCATATCGCAATACGTTTCCTACTGAAATGATGGCAGGTTGGTTGTTGAGGGTAAGAACCTTTGGGTTTGAGACGGAACTGACTTTGCCATAATGATTGAGAAACTCCAAAATTCTACCTAGTGTGAGGTCTTGAGAAAAAATATTAATCCCATAATTGAATCCCCCCTTGCCTGCAGTGATCAAGTTGTTTCCATCTTTCAATCCTTGAATCCCCAAATTGTAGATTTCTCCCCAATTCACTCCTGCAGTATCGATATTGTTGTGTGAAATGGTCAGAATATTGACATCTATGAGAACTTGTGCTTGCATTTTTTGGTTGAGTAAAAAGATATAGTCTTCTACGCGTTTGATTTGAGATGGCGAGGCAGTGATTGTCACAAGCCCCGCACCTTTGTTGATAACGATAGATTTTTTTGTTTCAGAGGATTTTTCGGGTTGATTTTTGTCTCCTGGGCGATAAGTAATGGCATAAAGTTCATTTTCAAGCTCTCCCCAAAAATTCAGTTCATCAATGGAATAAATTTTTGTCCCGCTGCGACCGATGTTGAGTCTAGTTTGTTCGCTTCCTATAGCCATTGCTCTTTGATGGACATCGTTTTGATTTTCCAATGAATAGAGTTGGTTTTGATAGAGGTTGTTTTGTGCGTCTTGAGAAAATATAACATCTGTGTTGCTTGAACCCACTCGGGCAGTGGCTACGTAATCAACATTGAATGTTTTGGTCAGGAGTCGTTTGATTTCAATATGGCGTTTTTTGATTTCATATTTTAAATCCGCTCCTTCAGTGATGATTTGCAAGATGGACTCAAGTTTATGGGATTTGAGGTTTAAAATGAGTTTTTGAGAATTTAGAATTTCTTTGGTTTTTGAATCTGCATAGATGACACTAAAAAAACATTCGCTTGCAATTTCTTCAATGACTTCTTTGGCAGAGATGTCTTGATGGGTAGAAATATCGAATGTTTTTTCATTGCATAAATCTTTTGCCTCACAGAGCAAAGAAAGGCATAGTAATACGATTATTTTTTTCATTTTATCTTCTTATTAAATTGTGTGTAAAGCGTTAGAGTTTGCTTGAAATTTTTTAGAACGATAGAATTTTTTTGGATTTGTATGATTTGGTATTCTGAGACTTTTTGACCGATTTGATACCATTTTCCATTGATTTTTGCTTTTTGATTGATAATCATTTCAAGTTTTGGTTTTCCTAGTATTTCAGAATCAAAAATATTAAAAATCCTTTGTTTTGGAATCACAATAGGAGTGTTTAAGAAAATTTCAGAAAATGCATCGGAAAAAAGAGTGCTAAAAACTAAGGAAATTATCCATAAGTTTTTCATAATGAATTCCCTAGATTTTTAATATGGACTTGATAGACAAGAGTATTTTCTTTGGAAAATATATGCAGATCTTCGATAAAAACAAAGTAGTTTTCTTCTAGAATACGCATCCATTCCATAAAATTTTCAAATTTGCCTTGAAGACAAAAGAATAAATCTTCTTTTTCATTGGAAATGTCTGAAATGCTTTGGAGATCTAATGCGACATTGAGTTCTCCAATCAATGCAAGCAAATCATAATTATCTCTAGAGGCTTTTTTGAAATTTTTTAGCAAGTCTGTAGTTTTATTTTTGTTGTCTGAATACTTTTCTTGGCGTTTTTGAGAAATTTCTTCAAAATGCGAAAGATTTTTCAAGTAAGTCAATTTTAAGGTTTCATACGCCTCTTTTTGTTCAGAAAATATACGTAAAACAGGAGGCAAAAGCAAGAAATAAATGATGGAAAAAATCAAGCTTAAAAGTAGAATTAAAAAGATGGTAAGCTCTTTTTTGGTTTTGCTTTGGATATGATTCTCAAAGCGTTCAAAAACATCAGAAAACATTATGAACCAAAATAATTTGAGCGAAAGATTTTTCTTGGCTTTTTGTGATTGCCCCGCTAAAAATTTGCTGTTCCTTATCCGCCCAAAGTGGGTTATTTTTTAAGATATTGATGGAGTTGATGATATTTTTTTGAGATAGACTTGAAACCTCAAGACTCATAGCAAAGCCGTCTTGCAAAATATCACTGCTTAAATGCAGGTCTTGAACTGAAATTCCTTTGCCTTTAAGCATTTTGGTTAAATTTGCAATCAATTCATAACGTGGTAGGTAGGAGATTTCAGCCTCATAAAGAGAATGTAAATGTTCTTGAAGGAGGGAATTTTTAGCTTTTTTTGCATAGAGATGAGAATTTTGAGGGAGTGCTGATATTTCTTTGAGAATTTGGAGATTTTTGTTTGCAAGATCTTCAAATTTGGTTTTTAAATAAAGGTTATAAAAAAATTCGCCCATCGGATAAGTAAGCATTAAGATGATGGCACACATTGTTTTAAAGAGCAATCTGAAAGTATTGCTTTTAGAGAAAGAGGAAGTTTTAGAATTGAGAAAAAGGAGAGGTAAAGGGGTTATTTTGGATTTGGAAAAATAGAGAAAAGAAAGTGCAGCGATAGGGTTTTCGTTGTTATTTACAAGGGTTTTTAATGGGCAAATCTGAAGAGGGAGATCAGTAATATTAGGATTTTGACTATAAATAATCGAAGGGGTTGCAGAATAAATGGCGCGAATGTATTCCAAAGCCTTTAGAATTGATTGGGAATTTTCACATAAAGCGTGATAAACGAGTTTATTTTGATGATAAAATACAAGATTTTTATCAAATAAAAATAAACCTGATACCGTCATTGCCGAATCTAATCCCATTGGCAGGAAAATATCAGGGATCAGGATTTGATTTGATTGTAAAGCCACATCAGTCCCATAAATTTGAAAAATTTTTTCAGATGAAGTATCTTCACATAGATAAACAAAAGCATATTTCGTATTTGCCTCAAATATATCTTGTTCAATACATTTAGCATAAAGCCAATCTGAAAAGGCAATATTTGAAGAAGGTAAAGAATTTTTATCAATACGTATTTGCCCTTTGATAAGTGAAGTGCTATTGGCGCAGGCAATGATTGCATCTGATTTGGAAGGTTTTACAGGGCGAAAGCTTGTATCTAAAAAGCCATTGCCGGTGGAAAAAACAACCTTAGTTTTTTTGTCTGTGCGAATCATTTGCAATCATTCCTTAAGAAAATTGAAAAAGAATTATTCCAAATATAAAGTTAAATATAATTTAAATCCTATAAGTAATTTGCAAAAAAGCATTGATGCCAACCTATTGAATCAAAATTTAAAAATTTTTAAATACAAGAATAAGACAATCGAAACCATAAGAAAGTCGCCTAAATGAATAAAGACAGGACTAGTTTAATGAAAAATTTAGAATAAGATTAAGCAAAGGTTGGAATAATAAAGGTGATAATCGTTGGGTAATAACATCGTATGAAAATACAGAGTTGCCCCATTTTGATGTCCTTCCAAAAATGGGATTACTTCGGGCGATGGTCTTCACCCAAACAACCCTCTTTCAAATGTTGCCGAAAAAACATTAACACAGCAAGAAGAAGCACTCAAAGAAGAAAGTATCCGTTTTCAAAGAGGGTTAAAGTATTGGGAGGCAGAATTAAAAAAGAATGAGGCAAAATTAAAAAAAGCTTCGCCAAAAGATATCCACGATCTCACAAGCTGGCAAAATATCATTAAAGATAATATCCAATTCAATAAAAATGAATTAGAATTTTCAAAACAAGGGTTTTTAACAATCGAACCCATTGTTATCAAAGACAATGCTTTGATTAAAGAAATTAAAAAACTCTCCAATGCCACATCTTATACAAAAAAATATGCAGATGAACTTTTTAGACAAGCTCGAACAAAAACAGGGGTGTCTCTCATAGAACCAAAAGATGCTATACCGATAGCAGAGGCAAAGGTTTTTATATTGAGAAGAGTCAAAGAAGTTGATAGAGTCGTAGAAGGGCACTATAAAAGTGCAGTTGCAGAACTTCAATTTCTTCGATCTAAGATAAAACCTTTAGAGGAGTTTGGCAGGAATTATTCTAATTATTATCATAGAGGAAAAGAAGCGATTGATCATCTTTTGAGGACAAAAGAAGGGCAGGTTGCAGGGGCTTTTTTTAAAGAAGGCTTAGGCGATATTGATTTAATCTGGGGAAATGAAAAGATGGGGTTAAAACACATCTTAGAAAAACATCCTGAAATGGTTGAAAAGATTCCTAGGATTGTAAAAGATGGTGAATTGGTTAAGAATGGGGAATTTAAAACTATTGTATTAAATAATTATAAGTTAGGTTTATCAAAAGGTTGGCACAATAAAGGTGATAATCATTGGGTAATAACAGCTTATGAGGATACAAGATTGTCCCGTTCAGACCTTCTGCCAAGTAACGGGGTTGCCTCAAGGGATGTTCTACCCTCGAACAATCTTCCTCGTGATTTTACCGAAAAAACATTAACACAACAAGAAGAAGCATTAAAATTAAACTCGGAAGCTACAAGTAAAACAAAATTAAAAGAATCCGATTTTGTTTCTAAAAAACAAGAAGAAATATTGGATCCACAAACCGACCCATCAAAAATCAATGCTATCATCAATGATCCTCGATTCATTGAAGAAAGCATTCAAAAAGAAGCGACAAGCATTGCAAATGATGTGAGTCCTACTCAAGACTTCGTTCCATTGTTTAAAGACACTCGAGAAAGAATCCGCCTGCAAAATCTTGCCGAAAATAAAACAAGCATTATTTTTAATGATCTTGAAGATATCCGTGCAGATTTACCTTACTTATTAAAAGAGCAAGTAGAAGATGTAAAGTTTGCTGAAGAGAGATTTGCTAATGGAGGCAGGGGGGTATTATTCACAAATGGCACAGGAACGGGCAAAACATTAACAGGGCTTGGAATCATTAAGCGTAAATTAAAAGCAGGGGGGAGAAATATTTTAATCTTAACTCCAAGCACGCAAAAAAATAGCGATTGGATCAAGGAAGCGAAGTTATTAAATATTGATGTATCTGAAATCAAAACCACAAAAGATTTTATTTATTTTTTCGTCGTTTCGGGCGATAAAAATTAATGAGGTAAATTGCACCAATGGCAACACCTCCACCGATAATTGTGTGAATTTTTGGTATTTCACCCAAGAATATCCAAGCAAATAACAATGCTCCGACAGGGACCAAAAGAACAAAAATTCCTCCTTGTGTAACTCCTAAGACTTTGATCCCTTTATAGAAAATAGTTGTGGCAAATGTCGTGGATAAAATGGTAACGCTAAACATAGAAAGCCAAAAACTCCGATTGGCCTCAAATATAGGTTGCATATCTTGAATGAATAAAAAAGGCAAAAATATAATAAAAGGGATCATCGAACTATAAAAATTAATTGCAATAGGATTGGCTGATTCTGTAGCGTATCGCGAGCTGATAGTAATGCACGCCCACATCAGAGCAGCAAATACATAAATAGCGTTAAAGAGTGAAAATAAAACACGCGGGTTAGAAATATCTACCAAAAAAGCTGCTGAAACAATACCCAAAAATAATCCGATTTTTTCTTTTCTTAAAAGTGTGCTTTTTTTGACAATCATCCAAACAAATGTAGCAAAAAATGGAGCTAAAACTTCAGCAATCACACCGGCACTGCCTGCATCTCCATATTGCAATCCGATTAAGAGCAAATAATTATAAATTGTATTGAAAATGCCTACCAAAATTGTAGGGAAAATTGAGCTTTTAGGGAGATGAAAAGGGATTTTTAAATAAAGCATCAGAGGCAGGAAGCTTAAAGTCACAATGCCACATTTGATACAAGCAATCACAAAGGGATCAGCTTGTTCGACCATTATTTTTGATGCTGTCCAAGTCAGCCCCCAAAGCATCATAGACACAAACATCAAACCCCTCATAGGATTCCTTTATTAAGCGTTTTTGTGAATTTCTTTCAGCATTGTTTCAAAGGCTTCTTTGGTGCCTGGTCTTACTGGTTGCATCAGACTTACTCCAATAATGGCGATACTTGCACACAAAAATCCTGGTACGATTTCATAAATGTCAAAAAATTGTGTGCCAAAATTTTTATATAGAATAACTACCGCTGCTCCTGTAATCATACCTGAAATAGCACCCATTCGGGTCATTCTTGACCAAAAAAGTGAAAAAATAATAACACTCCCAAAACTTGCGCCAAATCCTGCCCAAGCGTAGGCTACGATACTGAGTATGCTTGAGTTTTTATCGGTAGAAATCAAAAAAGCCACGCAAGCTACAATTAAAACTGAGATACGCGAAACAATCATCACTAGCTTTGGCGGGGCTTTGCGATTGAAAATTTTTCGATAGAAATCTTCTGCGATGGTTGAAGAAGATACAAGAAGTTGAGAGCTTGCTGTACTCATAACTGCTGCTAATATGGCGCTGAGTAAAATCCCTGCAATCCAAGGATTAAAGAGTAATTGACTCATTACGATAAAGATTTTTTCAGGATCATTCAAAGAAATGTCAAATTTTACAATATAAGCGATCCCTGAAATCCCAATCAGACAAGCCCCTAAAAGGCTAATAACCATCCAAGAAATCCCTATTGCCGTAGCTATTGGAATTTCTCTAACTGAGCGTATCGACATAAAGCGCACTAAAATATGGGGTTGTCCAAAATATCCTAGTCCCCAAGCTAGTGAAGAAATAATGCCTATGACACTCACTCCTGTTCCAAATGATAAGGCTTCGGGTTTGATTTCTTTGACTAAAGAGGTGGCTTCACCAACACCGCCTAGATGATAAAGCATAACAAGGGGCACTACAACTAATGCACCCATCATCAAAAGCCCTTGAATCAAATCTGTCCAACAGACTGCTTTATAACCGCCAAAAAATGTATATGCCACAATAATAATCGTTCCAGTGATGAGGGCATAATTATATTTGATTCCAAAGGTTGCTTCAAAAAGTTTAGCTCCGCTGACAAGCCCTGAAGAAATGTAAAATATAAAAAATATCAGGATAACAAACGCCGAAATGAGTCTTAAAATATGCTTATCGTCAGAAAATCTTGTTTCAAAATAATCTGGAATCGTGATGGAATTTGCAATCACGCTTGTATAAACACGCAGTCTTTTGGCGACCAACGCCCAATTGATGAACGCTCCTATGCTTAATCCAATGGCAATGTAGCTTGTAGCAAGACCACCTACATACAAAGCTCCAGGCAGTCCCATTAAAAGCCACCCGCTCATATCTGAAGCACCTGCTGAAAGCGCACTGATGAAAGGACCCATAGTCCTGTTTCCAAGAAAATAATCTTCTGTGGTTTCATTTTTCCTATAAAAATAAAAACCGATGTAAAGCATAATCAGTGCATAGATAATAAAAGTCGTGACAATTGGAAAACTTAATGTGACTGTTTCTAATCCCATTTTAATCCTTTTTTTCAAGCGCTCTAGCGCCTAGATTTCCGTATCGATGGTAAGAAATACTAACGGATTTTTCAAAATGATAATAAAGCAGTTCAAAACGCCCATTGATAATTGGTTTTGCTGAAGCAATGACTATAGCATTGGTTGCTGCGGCTTGATAGATAGGATCTGTTCTGTTTGGTTTGGCAAAATATCTTACGCGTCCGAATTGGGAAATTTTTTCTGCGAATTCTTTATCACTTTCATAATGGATTTTGGCATTGAGGGCAAGTTTGCTCAAACTTTTTTCTACAAACTCAAAGTAGGGATTGTTTTCTTTGGAAGCAATGCTTAAGGTTAAGGGAATGTCGCAGGTATTAGCTCCGATGATAACGCCCATAATGTCTTTTAAGCTGTCTTGCTTGCTGATACGATAACCGATGGATTTGACTTTTGTATAAGAAAATAGGTTGTCTTCACCTCGAATATGGACATAGTCTTTTTTGGTTTCAAATTCATTTTTATTATGATAAGCATAGCTTTTTGCCATCATTATGATTGGCTTCAATGCTTCTTGTTGTTCTTTATTTAAGTCAGGAGAATTTTCAAGTTGCTCTAGACTTTTTGAAATTGTTGAGTCGAGCAGGTGTGAATCCGCATCTTTTTGGATGATATCTGTAAATTGAGTAATGTAGTTAAAAATACCTACTTTGCGTCCAAATCCGATGGCAGATTTTTTAACCCCGCCAAAAGGTTGGCGCAATACAATTGCTCCGGTAGTGGGCTTGTTGATATAGATATTTCCTGCTTCGATATGATTGATATAATAATCCCATTCTCTCTCATCTAAAGATTCTAATCCACTTGTGAGCCCATACCCTGTAGAATTTGCAATCGATATGGCATCAGCGAGATCTTTTGCACACATTACTGAAAGAATAGGAACAAAAAGTTCTGTTTTGTGTGTATAGTCACCTTTTTTTGTGCCGTATTTGATAGCAGGTTTCATTAAATACGGATTGTTGTTGATAAATTCAGGCTTGATAACCCATTCTTCGTGATCTTCTTTGGAATCAATCGCTTTTTGAACTTTATCATTGACCTTATCAGCAAGCGTCCCAATTTTGTTTTTTAAGATAAATGGATTGCCGACAGACATACTTTGTGTCGCATCAATCAAGGTTTTTTTGAAATTCTCATCTTTATAAACTTCTTCTTCCAAAATCAAAAGTGAAGTTGCAGAACATTTTTGTCCTGAATTACTGAATGCAGAATGGATAATATTTTTAATGGCTTGATCTCTGTCGGCCATTTTACTGACGATGGTTGCATTTTTTCCGCCTGTTTCTGCAGAAAGTAAAAGTGCAGGGTTGGCTTCAAGCATTTTATAAGCGGTGTCTTCACCTCCAGTGAGGACGGCAAAACTGATCGCTTCATCTTTTAAAAGATATTTGCTGATATCTGAACCTTTTGCAGGCAGATAAATGAGTGCATCTCTTGGAATTCCTGCTTCCCAAAAGCATTCACAAAGCATATAACCTGTGACACTTGAGAGACTTGAGGGTTTATAAATCACTCGATTTCCTGCAGCTAAAGGAGCAGCAATGGTGCCTGCAGAAATTCCTACTGGAAAATTCCAAGGGGCAATGACTACCCCGACACCCTTAGGAGAAAAATTTGCCTTAGGATTTTGTTCTTTGAGTGTTTTTAAGCTGTAAGGATAAAATTCCAAAAAGTCAATCGCCTCACTGACTTCTGCATCTGTTTCAGCGTAGGTCTTACCAACCTCTAAGGCTGCAATACCAATCAAATCCCCTCTTTTTTCGCGCAATTTTTGAGCGGCTTGCGAAAGAAGTTTGTGGATTTTTTCCGAATCTGTTTTGGAAAATCCGCTTTTATCTTCTTTAGCTATTTCAAGGACTTTTTCAATCGCTTCTTGATCAGCTAAAGCAATAGAGGCGATTTTTTTATTTTCTATTTTGTCAAAAATATCTGTTTTTTTCATTCCAGCTGTTTCAACTCTTTCTCCTGCTACTGGGTAGAGTTCTAAAATGGGAAAATTACTATATTTATCTTTGATTTTTTGCGCCCATTCGCGATTTTGTGGGAGAATGAAATCCGTATCGCTTTCATTGCTGAATTCTTGATGGTCATAAGTGCTTTTTCCTGTTTGGGGCAAGAGACGATTTTGGGTTCTGTGGGTAGAGTTGTCTAGTTTGACGATATTTTTTAAAGAGTCTAAGAAGAGTTGTTTTTGGATTTCCCAATTTTTTGATCCTACTTTGAGATTGAAAAAATATCGCATAAAATTATCTTCGCTAGTATTTTCATCAAGTCTTCTGACTAAATAGGCAATTGCATTGTTAAAATGTTCTTCATTGCATACGGGTGCATAAAGAATGAGTTTATGCATTTTGCTGAGTTCATAAGAAGCTTGCAGACTCATTCCCTCAAGCATTTCAAACGTAAAGCTTTCTTGCGCTTTTTTCTCATAGATTTTTGTGTAAGCATAAGCAATTTCAAAGATATTATGGGAAGCGATACCGATTTTGATGTATTTGTAATTATCTTCCTCTAAAACGAAATCAAGCATTTTATTGTAGTTGGAGTCAGTATCCATTTTTTTACAAAACGTTGGGAGTGCCCAACCCTTTTGTGAAGCGATGGTTTCTTCTGATTCCATATTTGCCCCTTTTACAAATCTGATTTTAATGGGGGGTTTGCCTGATTTCACTCTTTCTTTTGAAAATGCGTGGAGTTTTTCCAAATACATCAAAGAATCTGGAATATAGGCTTGTAAAACAATGCCTGCATTGATGTCAAATTTTGAGACAGATTCCATAAATGCTGCAACGGTAAGTTCTAAATCTCTGAATTCTTCCATATCTAGATTGATAAATTTTTGCACGCCGTGTTTTTTCTCATACTCTTGAGCAATACCATAAAGTGTGTCAAGACGTTTGACAACTTCGTTTTTGGAGTATTCAAAATCAATGATATTGATTTGTGAAAAAATGGTTGTGATTTTAATGGAAATATATTTGATATGCTCGGATTTAAGGGCATCTTCATATTTATGCATTCTGTATAAGGATTCTGCTTCGCCCAAAACTTCTTCGCCGATAAGATTTACATTCAGAGTGATGTTTTGCTCTTCTCTTTTAATGATATGGGCATCAAGCTTTGATTTTTCTTCATCTAATACCATTGTTTGGGTGTCTTTTCTGATATGATTGACAAAAAAAGGCACACTAATGCTAGGAGCAAGTTTTCCTGCAGACAAAAAAGCCATTAATAAAAATTTCTCATAGGCGGAAAAAAAGTCGGCAATGCCGTATTTTTCTAAAATGTATTCGATTTCATTGAACCTTGCTTTATTATCAAAGCATCGGAAGCTTCGATCAAGAAGTTCAATCAACATTACTTTATTTTTGGGATTTTCTAAGAGTTTTTGCATTTTTTGATGAAATTTTTTTTCTGATGAAGAGATGTGTTGCGTAATTTTTTCTTGTAACATTTCTGCTAGTTGTAGAGATTTGGAAATGAGCTTATCCATAATTTTGTCCTTACTTTTGGAATTTTAAAATTAACCTATTTAAAATATGTTAATTTCTCTTAAAAATTTTAATAAATAGCAAGTAAGTTGAACGGATTTTGTATGTGAGTGTAAAAATGCTACATAAATACCCAAATTTTTAGATTTTTCAAAGAGAAATATTTGTTTGTCTCTAAAGAATCTTTTCAAATAGTTATCTCTTTAATCTGTTACTAATTTACAAAAAACTAAAAAATTAATATATTTTATTACCGGTTTTTTAACAGGAATAATTATTATTTAAAAATAGAAAAATAATATAAAACAGGAGATTGGCGATGAAAAACAATCATAATTTGTTTGTACGCGATTTGAAAACGCGCCATTTAGTGATGATTGCCTTTGGTGGGGCAATGGGAACGGGACTTTTTGTAGGTACAGGCGAAAGCATTCATACCGCAGGTCCTTTAGGGACTTTGATAGCATATTGTATCGCTTCAGTGATTGTTTATTCAATTATGCTTTCGCTTGGAGAGTTGAGTTCTTATTTTCCAAATACTGGAAGCTTTGGGGATTATGCCCATCGTTTTATTTCACCCTCAGTCGGTTATTTGATTTTTTGGCTTTATTGGTTGAATTGGGTTGTAACGGTCGGAGTTGAGTTTATCGCGGTAGGATTTTTGATGCAAAAATGGTTGCCTAATGTTGAGATATGGGTGTGGGTGATCTGTTTTTCATCGATTATTTTTCTATTTAATTTCTATAAAGTAAAAGTATTTGCCGAAAGTGAGTTTATCTTATCATTGATTAAAGTCATTGCAGTCAGCGTGTTTTTGCTTATCGGCTTTGGAATGATTGGTTATCATTTGTATATGAATGGTTTTGAGCAGACTTTTGCAAATTTTTATTTTCAAAAAGAAGATTATCAAGGGTTTTTTCCTAATGGCATTCAAGCTGTTTTTATGACTATTTTGGCAGTGAATTTTGCATTTACAGGGACAGAGGTTATCGGCGTAGCAGTCGGAGAGACAAAAGATCCCGCCAAAGCAATGCCTTTGGCAATCAATGCAACCTTATGGCGTTTGATTATCTTTTTTATCGGGTCGGTTTTTATTATCGCAACATTTTTGCCGATGGATAGTGCAAGTATCACTAAAAGCCCTTTTGTGGGTGTGCTTGAACTTTTTAATGTGCCTTTTGCTGGGGATGTGATGAATTTTATTTTAATCATCGCTTTGCTATCGACAGCAAATTCAGGTCTTTATGCTTCAGCAAGAATGATTTGGGGATTGGCAGAAAAAAGAACGCTTCCAAGATTTTTTTCCAAAGTCAATCAAAGAGGAATTCCGATGAATGCGTTGGTACTTTCGATGTTGATGTCTTTGGTTGCTTTACTTAGTTATTTTTTTGCTCCACAAAATGTTATTAATAACCTCATTGCAGTCAGCGGGTTTTCTATGATGTTGGTTTGGGTGAGTGTGAGTATTTCTCAATATAAGTTTAGAAAATGGTATTTAGCGCAGGGAAAAAAGCTTGAAGATTTGCCTTATAAAACCCCATTCACACCCGCAATTCAAATTCTTGGCATTATTGGGTGTGTGATTTCAATGGTAGGGGCTTATTTTGATATCGAGCAGAGAGCAGCTATTTATGGGACGATTATTTTTAGTACTCTTTGTTTTGCTGCTTATTTTATCAGTAAGCGTTTTATAAAAAATGATGAGAATATTTGAAAAATCATTATTCAAACCTAAAAGGCATTTTTGTATGGCGTTCGATGTCTTCTGCTACTTGAAGGCAAAGATCGGCCCTGTAATCAGAAGCAAAAAGTTGCACTCCTTGTGGAATATTTCCATTTTTAAGCCCTGTGGGGATACTCATACTTGGATAGTTCAAGCATACTAATGCCAGCAAAGGAATTTGAGCGGGCATAATGACATTTTTAAAATATTCATCGCCCAAAAGATCTTCGCCGTATTTAAAAGGTTCTTTTCCTGATACTGGAAGCATAATCACAGGATAAACGTCTAAAATTTCATTATAAATTCTTCTTAATTCATCCCGTTTGGCAATGGCTAGCATATATTCGCGCATATCTTTAGCACCAGGTGCGCCATAAACCATCCCTTTCCAAGCTTTTTTTACATCTTCAGAGCCGTATTGTTCAACATAATGGCCAATCATTGTGGTTTTTTCAGCGATTAAGATTTTTCCCCAAACTTCTGCAGCAATATTGAATTCAGGAAGTTTGATTTCTTCAACGATATAACCATCTTCTTCAAGCCATTTTGCAGTTTTTATTAAATTTTCTTTGATGGCAGGTTCTATTTCCATTCCATCTATTTGAGTCACAATAGCAATTCTTTTCTTTTTATAATCATTGTAAGTCAATGGAGCAGGAACCCATACTTGATCGTAAATACTCCCTTTTGAAAGGACTTCTAATCCTAAGCGAATATCATTAACACTTCGGGCTATAGGTCCTTCGATAGAGAAAAATTCACTTGCAAATGTTCTGCCTCCAGGGCTACTTGGATCAAATTGTGGGATTCTTCCCCAAGTGGGTCTAAATCCAAATACCCCGCAAGCATAAGCTGGATAACGAATTGAACCCCCAATATCATTGCCGTGCCCGATGAAACACATCCCGCTTGCAACGGCTGCTGCTGCACCCCCACTACTTCCACCAGGCGTAATTTCAGGATTCCAAGGGTTTAGAGTACGTCCAAAAAGCGGATTTTCACTAAACCATCTGATGGCAAATTCTGGTAAATTGGTCATTCCAATCGTAACGCAACCTGCGATATTGAAATTGGTAGCAATCGTGCTATCTTCTTGACATATTCTGTCTTTAAAAATCCCGCCGTTAGTATTCCTCTCTCCTTTAACATCAACATTATCTTTGATGGTAACAGGTACCCCGTGTAGAGGTGAGAGAATAATGCCTTGAGCAATCAGATTATCGGCTTGTTCAGCTTGTTTGAGTGCTTTTTCACTCATCAAATTGATGATGGCATTGATCTTTGGATTTATTTGCTTGATTCTTTCAAGCACGCTTTTAGTTGCTTCAGTAGAACTGATTGCTCTATGCTTAATACCCAATGCTACTTCTGTGGCATTCCATTGCCAAATAGGAGAAGTCGGAAGTGTTTTTTGGATTTCTTTTGTTCGATTAAAACTCATTGTTTTTCCTTGATTTAAATCTTAATCCCAGCATTCGGCATTTTTGATACCGAGTTTTTGGGCGTTGAACGTTGGATTGAGACCTTGTTTTCTTTGTGTTTTATAATCATCTAAAGCTTTTTTTACAATTTTTGCAAGTAAAAAGACTGCAATGATGTTAATCGTCGCACCCAATCCCATCGCAATATTGGCAAGTCCCCAAGCTGAAGCCACTGATATTTGAGTTCCCATAAATACCACAATCACAGAAAGAATGCGATATGAGAATAATAAAGATGGGCTGTCTTTAAGGTATTTGATGTTCATTTGCCCCACATAGTATGCCCCGATAATCACGGTTGAGGTGAGGACAATGACCAAAAACGTAATGTAATATTCTCCATAGATACCAAAACTTTCATTCATTGCTGATTGAACAAGTGGCATTGAATCTTTGATTTGAGGTTTTCCATTGACAGAATCAGCAATGAGTTTAGCGTAAGTATCGCTATAGAGCATAAAAAGTATCGATAGAGTTGCAATGATTGTATCGGTAAAAACGCAAAATGCTTGTACAATCCCTTGTTTTACAGGATGAGAAGTATGGGCAGAGGAAGAAGCTCCTGGAACTGAACCCAAGCCAGCCTCATTTGCAAATAAACCTCTTTGAATCCCAATCACAACGACACTTCCGGCAAATCCTCCAAAAATTGCTTTGAAATCAAATGCGCTTTTAAAAATCATTGCAATCACTTCAGGCGTTTTTTCATAATGCATTAAGATACTGATGATTGAGATAATAATGAATAAGCCTGCCATAAACGGGGTAACATAACTTGTGAATTTCGCAATATACCTCCCCCCACCAAAAAACATAATCCCTGCAAAAACTGCTAAAACAATCCCGACATAAAAGCTTAAGTAATCCGTTTGAGCGGCAATATCACTACCTTGTGGCATAAAATAAGTTTCTAAAGATGTATAAATAGTATTGCTATAAAGTGCAGTAAAAGTAAATCCGATTAAAATCGTGATGCAGCTGTATAAAATAGCTGTTTTTTTAGCATTCAATCCTTTGGTTAAATAATATGAAGGACCACCTTTGAAAGCTCCCCCATCTTTGCTTTTGTAGATTTGACCAAGCGTATTTTCTGCAACAGAAATCGACCCATTTAAAAACGCAGCAATCCATATCCAAACCAAAGCACCAGGTCCGCCTACTACAATGGCAACTGCCATCCCTACGATTGTACCCATACCCACTCGCGTGCCCATACTGATCATCAGTGCTTCATAAGGGGAAATGTGATCTTTATTGCCTTTTGCATTCGGATCTTTTTCGGTAATGACTTTAAAGGCATCTTTTGCAAGCATAATTTGAGGCAAGAAGAGTTTAAAGCTGTAATAAATCCCCACTAAAAGCAAAAGCGCAACTAAATAGTATCCCCAGATAAAATTATTTGCATTTTCTATAAACTTGGAAAACAAAAGTATGAGATTTTCATTATGGTTTTGTTGCATATTTTTTCCTTAATTTTTAATATGAGCTTTTTGATATACTCTTTAGATTTTACAAATAAAGTTTATTTTTATCATTTTTGTGTTTCAAAATCAGCATAAAAAATTATGAATTGTTACTTTTATATACACTATATCTTCAACCAGAGACAATAAATTGACATTATTTGTATTGAATATATTAAAAAATATATTTAGAAGTTACCAAAAATATGTAATATTTTGTTATATTGTAATAATAATTCTATAACTATTGAAAAAACGGAACATTGATACAATGTAACTTCAATGTTTATATTCGATTTTGGTTTTGATAGCAGATTGTTATAAAAATTTAATCCATTATTAGCCCTTAAAGTCTATATTGGAGAATTTAAATAAGGAGTTTATTATGAAAAGAAGAGAAGCATTTGCCTTAGGCGGAGTATTTGCATTCGGTGGTATTTTACTTGCCAAAGAGGCTTTAAGTGATGAAAAAAAACAAAGTGTTTTAATTCGTAACGCCGTTGTATTTGATGGTAAAAGATTGGTGCCAAAAACTAATAATGTTTTGATTGTCGGGAATAAAATTACAACAATTTCTTCAGACACAATTGCAGCTCCTAAAAATGCTAAGGTTATTGATGCGGGAGGAAAATTTTTGATGCCTGGACTCAGTGATGCGCATTGGCATTTAATGTTTGCAGCTGCTCCGCTTGATAGCGTAGATTTGCCTGATCCAGGCTTATTTTATGCTACTGCGATTAAAGAAGCTAAACACACTCTTTTGAGAGGTTTTACCACGATTAGAGATATGGCAGGTGCTAGCTTTGGCATAAAGCGTGCTATTGATTCAGAGATGATTCTGGGTCCAAGAGTTTTTCCTAGTGGTGCTTTCATCTCACAAACAAGCGGACACGGGGATTTTGCTCCAGCTTATGAAAATGCTCCAGAATTTGGCGGGGAGAGATCTGAGCTTGAAAAACTTGGGAATTTTAGGGTGGTCAATGGAGTGCCTGAAGTTCTTGCTGCTGTTAGGGAACAGCTTAAAAAGGGTGCAAGTCAGATTAAGATTGGTGCAGGAGGTGGGATGATATCTGATTTTGATCCAATGGATAGCGTGCAGTTCAGCCTTGAAGAGATTAGGGCTGCTGTGGGTGCTGCTAAAGATTGGGGAACTTATGTTTGCTCTCACGTATATACGGTTGATGGCATTAAAAAGGCATTAGATGGCGGAGTAAGGTCTATTGAGCACGGCCAGCTTGCTGATGAAGCAACAATCAAAAGAATGGCAGGGCTTGGGGCTTGGTTAAGTTTGCAACCTTTTGAGGGAAAATTTATAGCCACAGCTAAAGGGAAAATTTTAGATGGCAAATGGAGGGAAACATTACGATTGGGTCTTAAACACAAAGTCAAATATGCTTTCGGAACAGATATATTATTTAATCCGAATTTGGCGGCTTTGCAGAATGAGGCTTTGGTAAAATTTGCTGATATATTAAGCCCTTTGCAAACTTTAGTGATGGCGACTTCAGGGAATGCGGAGTTATTTGAAATGAGCGGGAAGAGGAATCCTTATTTGGGCGGTAAGCTTGGTGTTTTAGAGCCTGGTGCTTGGGCGGATATGATTTTAATCGATGGGGATCCTCTTAAGGATATTGAAGTTTTAAAACAATACAACGACAAGTTTGTCTTGATTGTAAAAGATGGTAATATAGTTAAAAATATTATTTGATAATTGATGGAAATAAATTTTAATAAAAAGGATAAAAAATGATTATTGGTATTCCAAAAGAAAT
Source organism: Helicobacter sp. 12S02232-10 (assembly GCF_002272895.1). Lineage (NCBI taxonomy): Bacteria > Pseudomonadati > Campylobacterota > Epsilonproteobacteria > Campylobacterales > Helicobacteraceae > Helicobacter > Helicobacter sp. 12S02232-10. The sequence continues at coordinate 42,334 of NZ_MLAQ01000010.1, read as the reverse complement.
AATGAATCACGAACATCGAGTGGGTCTTATCCCCTCTGATGTAGCAAGATTAAAGCAATCTGATATCAACCATCAAATTTTGGTGCAAGCAGGATTGGGCGAAGAAATCGGGTTTAGCGATGCAATGTATCAAGAAGCAGGGGCAAAGATAGTTCCTGAAGCTAAGGAAGTTTGGGAAAAATCCCAGCTTTTGGTTAAATGCAAAGAGCCTTTAGAGTCTGAATATAAATATTTACGCAAGGATATGATTTTATATAGTTTTTTGGATTTAGCATATTCTAAAGAATTGGCACAGGCTTTAGTGGATTCAAAAATCACTTCTATTTGTGGCGAAACGATACCTGGACCTAAAAATAATTACCCGATTTTAGCCCCGATGAGCGAAGTGGCAGGTAAGCTTGCTGCTCAGTTGGTAGCAGAGTATTTTTGTACCCATCGTGGGGGAAGAGGGATTTTAATCGGAGGGTGTGCGGGTGTGCCACCTGCAAAAGTGGTTGTTCTTGGCGGTGGGGTTGTCGGAATGAATGCAGCTAAGACGCTTGTAGGAATGGGAGCAGATGTTTGGGTGCTTGATATTGATGTGCATAAGGTTTCTTCTCATCCTTTAGTTGTGAGCAATAAAGTCAAGCTTCTTTATGCTACTGAAGAAGGTATCCGTACAGCTTTAAAAGGTGCAGATGGGATTGTAGGTGCAGTCTTGGTTACAGCAACTCAAACCCCTAAAGTCATCAAACGCGAACACTTAAAATTGATGAACCAAGGTGGTGTGATCATTGATGTAGCTTGTGATTTGGGAGGCTGTATCGAAACAATCCATCAAACCACTCACGATGATCCTACGTATTATGTCGATGGGATTTTGCATTATGGCGTGCCTAATATGCCTGGAGTGGTTGCAAAAACTTCTAGCATTTGCTATTCTAATGAATCAATGCCTTATGTTTTAAGTATTGCAAACAAAGGCTGGAAAGAGATGTTAAAAATGCCTGGAGCTTTGGAAGGATTGAATGCTTATGATGGAAAAATCGGTTTGAAAACGGTTGCTACAGCTTTTGGTTTGCCTTATATTGATGCAAAAACTCTGATTGGTTGATAAACCATTAATAATCCCATAACACTATCTTAGTTTTGGGATTACTATCTATACTTTTCAAACAAATATTTTTCCACTCAATCAAATGAATTTGCAGTTTAAGACTTGAGACTTTGTATAATTGTAATTGTTATTAAAAGCAAAAGGTCACAATGGAAGCAAAGATTTTAAACATTGTCCATAAAGAAATTTTGGAATGGTATGCAATTTATGGCCGTAAAGAATTACCTTGGAGAAATCTTAAGGGTGAAAATGCACCTTATGGGGTGTATGTAAGCGAAATTATGTTGCAACAAACTCAAGTTAGCGTTGTTCTAGGAAAGTATTACAATCCTTTTTTAAACGCCTTTCCGACTTTAGAGGCACTTTCTTTGGCAAATGAAGATGATGTTTTGCTTTTGTGGCGTGGGTTGGGGTATTATTCGCGTCCGAAAAATATGCTTAAAACTGCTAAAATCTGTGGTAAATTTTTACCTGATGATCCTAAAGAGTTGATAAAATTGCCTGGTATCGGAGCTTATACGGCAGGAGCTATTGCTTGCTTTGGGTTTGGGAAAGCGGTGGGATTTGTAGATGGGAATATTAGGCGGGTTCTTTCAAGATTTTTTGCTCTTGTTTCACCGAGGGCAAATGAACTTCAAAAATATGCCACAATATTCTTAAATCAAACAAACAGCTTTGATCACAATCAGGCGTTGCTTGATATCGGATCAAGCATATGTATCCCTGTTTCTCCAAAATGCGGGGTATGCCCGCTTCAAGGATATTGCAAAGGGAAAGAGAATCCCATCTTTTATACCCATAAGTCAAAAATCATTTATGAAGCACTTGATTGGAATCTTGGTGTGTGCATTGAAGAGGGGAGAATAGCGCTTCATAAAAGCAATGTTGCATCTTATCAAGGATTGTATAATTTTCCTAAGATTCAAAATGATGGGATTTTAGATTTTCCCTTGATTGGAACTCTTAAACATTCTTATACCCATTATCGTTTGAGTTTAAATATCTATTTAACGCCTTTGAAAAAAGATTTAGAAGGTGAGATTGAGTTTTTCTCTCCCAAAGAAATGGCACATTTGCCAATAAGTGGTATGACTTTGAAGATACTAGGATTGATCGAAAAAAAGGGCATTTGGATGAGTTGTCTCCAACTGCATTCAAATACCCAAGATTGTAGGCTTTAAATCATCTCACATACAAAAATATGTGAGATGCGTGATATGGAAAGAAATATATCTTTTCTCAAGATCATTTGAAATATAATCCAAAAGTAACACCTGTATTATAAGCATCATATGTAAAACTGTAGCTCATAAAATCAAAAGAAAATTTTATTCCTAAATGTTTATTAAAATCTCTTTTGGCTCCTACTGAAAACCCAGTTCCAAGACCACTAAACATATCTCCTTTATAAAATTCGGTACCATTAACCGCATCAGGATTTCTTAGTGCTAAGGTTGCTCGAAGAAAGGAAAGTGTTTTGTCTTTAGAAATTTGCCATAAAACATTCACACCGAATTCATCCCCGCTTTTAAGTGTCAGATCTTTATAGCTCTGATTGAGATTGAGTCGGTAGTAAATCTGTCCTGTCGTCGATAGGGTCAATCCTCCATCAAATGTCTTTGTACGGCTACTATTGAGAAAAAAGGTATGCCCTTTGAAAAACTGCATATTTGATGCCGTTCTATCAAATACGACATTGCTGATGATATCAGAATTATCTCCGATAGCTACACGAGCGTACTCACCTTTATAAAGAGTCACTAATAGACCGATATTGGCATTGGCAAACCTTGCTCCAGCAATTTCTTCACCCGCATATTTTGAATAAGTGTATTCAAAATATCCATTAGCATTTCCAAAGATTTCAAAATAATCCAAAAACCCATACCTAGCATTGATATTTAAGAGAGCATTTATTTGATCGGAAGAATCCCCGCCTTCTTTAGTATAGGTGGGCAATGCAATGCGTTGTCCGTTCATCATACTTGGTGAATAAAGATAGGGAGCACCGACGCTGTCTTTTTTGGTGGTGGCTATCGCACTGATATCTGCACCAAGTACAAAATCATTCCCATCTAGTCCAATCCCCTCAAGCGGTGGTGTCGCTTGCGCGACACTAAAGCAAAGGGCGGATACCAAAGCAATGGTTAATTTTTTCATTATTTACCCCTCTATAATAATCTTTAAAATGCAAGAGTGATAGCACAAGCACTGCCTGTCAAAGCAATACAGCCTACAATCGATCCAGCAGTTACAATTTGACCTATAGGAGTCCTGAGAAAATCCCCGATACTACTCCAAAACCCGAAGCCCTGTGTGTTTTTCATTTCATCATTGCCCAAAACCATCGCATCGACTTGATCTCCAAAGATCAGATTTTGATCAGCACTGCTTAAAACACCTGCACTTTGCTGAAAAGAAGCATTTACAATAGACGCAGTATTCACTGGTTTTGCAAAAGCAAAAGAAGAACCTAAAAATGCCATAGAAACTAAAATAAAAATAAGCTTTTTCATTGCTTACTCCTTGTAAAAAAATTATATAAACAAAATTTATATAAATTAAATAATTTTATAACATCTTGCTTATGGATAAATCATAGTCTATTTCTTGACTTATATCAATAGTATGAATGAATTTTATGCTTATTATGAATATTTTGTTACAAATTGTAGCAAATATTTAATTATATTTTTGATTAATATCCAATAATCTATATTTTTATATATTTATTTTTTTAATAAATGATAAATTTTATTAATTATATAAATTATTTAGAACTTATATTTAATATCATCAATAATATGAATAAAATCAATGCATAAAATGATTTTAATGAAGATTAAGAAATTTTTGATGTTATTTTTTGTATTAATGATTTGATAAGAAGAGAGGATTCTCAATAGCGTGCAGATAAAACTTAATACCATTAATAATGTCTTTGAATGCAAAAATTCAAGTATTAAGAAAAATTTTGTATTCAGAAAATATCTATAAGATTTGACAGATTTTGCAAAAGTATTTGAAAAAGCCAAAAAAGAATCTAAAAATGCTTTGGAGGCTAAAACTGAAATAAGCTTTTTCATTGCCCGCTCCTACAAATAAAAGAATATTTTGATACCTATTATCAATATTCTATGATAAATCGTTAAAATAGTCAAGTTTATTGAAGATATTGAGTTTATAAATATAATTTATTTTTATATCTTTAAAGTATAGAATTTTTATATAATATAAAATTAAAATTTTAATTATAAAGGTTAATAATGATAAGACGGAATAAAATATGGCTCATATTGATTTTATTTGCTTTTTATATTTTGGATGCACAACCCTTAAGGGTTGATGAACTTTTTACCAAAAAACACAGCTTCAGACTTGAAACATCTCTTTATTATGCCAATATCCAAAGACGAAACAATACTGTTGCTCCTGTGATTGTAGGCTCAGGCTTAGGGACTTATCCTGTATATACTATCCCTGCTATCATCAATACTGCTCAGACCAATCAAGATTATTTAAACCTTGCTTTCAGTGCTAGGTATGGGATTACTGAAAATCTTGAAATTTTTGCTTCGCCAAGCTTTTTTTATCAATATACCAATACTAGCGATACAGGGTTTTCAAGTCAAAATAGTTATGATTTTAATAATTTTAATATGGGATTGATTTATCAGATAAAAAAGGAAGGTAAATATCCTTCATTATTTATTGGAGCAACACCTGTGATGATTGAAAAAGTCATATCTGGCGGGGATCAATCGAGCCAAATAGGAAAGATGGAATATTTTAAAAACTATTCCTTTTTTGCTACGAGTTACTATAGTGTCGATCCGATTGTGTTTTTAGTGCAGGGTGGTTTTCGGATGAATCTTGAGCGAAAATTTGAGGGGCATCGCGTTAAGATGGGCAATGTATTTAGTTTGAGTCCGATGGTGTATTTTGCAATCAACCCATATGTTTCGATTAATTTTGGCATTCGGTATGAATACAAGCTTAAAGATAGGATTGATGGAAAAACCGTTCTCCATCAAGGCTCTTATATCGGCTATCTTTTTGGGGTGAGTTATGAAGTCAATCCCGATTTGATGGTGAGTATTGATGCGAATAATATTGGGACAAATGCTTATGATGTCAATAGTATCAATTTGTTGTTTTCTTATAAAGTAAAATGAAAAAATTAATTATTTTTATATTTATTTATGGTTTGAGTGCAGATATATATCTGACAAAAGATAATATCTTTTTGGAAAAATCAGTGAAATCGTGGGTGGAGTTCAAAAATGATAAACTCGTAAGGCAACATTATGATTATAGTTGTGGAAGTGCTTCACTTGCGACACTTCTAAAATACTATTATCGCGAAGAAGGGATTAGTGAGCAAGGAATTATTGAAGAGATTTTAAAATCCAAAGGGTATGCTATGTCTGAAAATGAAGTGTTAAAAGATGGGGATAATGTTATCTCTTTTTCAGATCTATCAGCATATGCTCAAGGCAAGGGATTTAAGGCAATTGGGTTGGCGATTGATTTTGAAACGCTTTCTAAGTTGCAATTGCCTGCTATTATTTATGTCAATATTCGAGATATAGGACATTTTAGTGTTTATAAAGGGGTGGATAATACTTATGTATATCTTGCAGATCCGAGTTTTGGCAATATAAAAATCAGATTAGATAAATTCAAATCAATGTTTTATCAAAGGCAAGATTCGAAATATCCTGGAAAAATTTTGATTTTTTTATCTCAGGATAAAAATTTAAATATTGATAAGGATTTTATGGATATTTCCAAACAAAAAGGATTAAAAGTTGATGATCGACTCAAGCAGAACTTGATTTATCAGTTTAAAAACTTTTAAGGATTGCAGGGATTAATCCCTGGAACCTTTGTAATCGTGATGGACGCTTACGACTCCTTTAATATCACTCAGAATTGCGCAAGCAGTCTCTGCGGCACTTCCAAGTGCGCAACTCACCATCGAGGTTACCCCAGAGGCGATACCTGCAACGTATATGCCATCTTTGACTAAATTTCTACCGCTGTGTTTGAGCATAATTTTTCCAGGTTTTGGCATTAGTTGATGGGGCTGGGCAATCTCTCCCAATCCTTGAATATCAAAGCTGTTTGAACCTGTGGCTAAAATCACATAATCCCCATCAAAATCCCCTTGAGTTGTTTTGACCTTAAAGTTTCCTTTGGAGCCTGATATTTCAGTCGCTTTTGCATTGATGTATTTGACGCTTACAAATTCTTGGATTTGTTTTTTGATTTGATTGATAATTTCTTCGCCTTTGACAGCTTTTGGAAAAAAGGGAACATTATAAACTTCGGCTTTGAGAATATCGCCTTTTCCCTCATCGATTACACTCATATCAAAATTAAGTTCTTTGTTGGTGGCAGAAGCAAGTGTAAGAGCAACGTTTAATCCTGCTACGCTGCCCCCGATAATGATTATTTTTTTGATCATTTTAGATCCTTTCGATAAATTTTGGTTAGCTCGTAATCAGATTGTAGGCTGTAACGAGCATAGAAAGCCCATAAACGCTTAATAACGCCATTCGATGTAGTTTCGGGCTTGAAATTTGAATTAGCTTGATACCTAGCCAAACACCAAGTATCGAAGCAACGCCTATATAAATTCCTGTATGCAATACTTGTGCATCAATCACATTATGATTTTGAAATGATATCGTGCCTGAAATGGAGGAAAATATCACAAAAAACAATCCGAGGGGAACGACCCTTTTTGATTCATACCCTAAATAATATCCTAAAATCGGCACCATTAACAAACCCCCGCCAATTCCTAAAGAAATGGCAAAAATTCCTGTAATTATCCCTGTGAGTATAAGGATTAGACGCTGATAAAACTGAGATTTTATAGGCGGGGCAGCATTGGTAGAATACTTGATATTGAAAGCGTATTTGACAAAAGAATAAAAAGTGATGATTAAAAATAAGATCGTAAGCTTTTTGGTATCAATGACACTTAGGATCAGACCACTAAAGCTTGCTCCAATCAATCCGCCAATGCCTGCATAAATGCCATCTGAAATATTGAGAAGCTTTTTTTTATAGTTGATGATTGATCCAAATGTTGAAGAAAACATCATTTGCATTACAGAAATTCCAATAGCGTGCTCAAAAGAATAACCTAAGGTTAGCATTACAGGAACAATGATTGTTCCCCCACCCATACCAAAGAATCCAGCGCCGATTCCGCTTGTTAATCCGATGATGACATATGAAAAAATGCCCCAATCCATAAAATTCCCCTAAAGTTTTATCGTTATTATGCGATTTTAATTGTATAAAGTTATTTAAAATTTTGATTTTTATATCATCGGGAATTGATTTTGCTTTTAAAATATTTGAGCACGAGGAATTGAGGATATTGATATGAGTGTGAGTTATTGTAACCGATATGTTCAGATTGAGTTATTTCAAGGAAGTCGTTTGCTTGAGAAGGTATTGGAGTATGCCAATAAACATTTTTCCGAACAACATCATTTGTCTTCCTCACTTTTGATTTTAGATGACGGGGAAAGATTCAAGAAAGATTATTTGATTAATTGGACATATCACGCAAGCTTGCAAGAAGGAAAAAATGATCTTGAAACGCTTTTGCTTCAAAGCCATCTTCCGATTCGCATTAAGATTCTCAAAAAAAATAATATCCTTCAAAAAATAAAAATTTCAATGCGGGTTATCGGTCTAAATAAAGTGATTTTAGAATTAAATAGTCAAAATCGAGTTGCTAAGAGATATTTAAAAACTCTTTTTAGAGAATACCTTGTTTTAGAAACTGAAGATGAAATCCATTTGAGCGGTTTTGAAACACATTTTTGGGAAAATGTGATGGATCTCATCAGTTCAAAGATTATTCATAATGTCGCCATTGATTTTGACTATAAAGGATTTCAGAGCGAAACGTTTGGGAGTTCTTCATTTCTTACTCAAGATGAACGTTTGCTTAGGCAATGTTATTTTGAACTTGAATCGCGATTTGATGATGATTTTATGAGTGTGAAAAAACGTTATTTGCGATTGGTAAAAACTTATCATCCTGATAATGTTTATGGGAAAGACGAATCCATTATCAGAACCTACCACGACCGCTTTAGAAAAATCAATGAAGCTTATCAGGCGATTAAAAAAGTTTGTGCAAATGCTTCTTAAAAACCATAAAATTTATCAAGCACTTTTTTGGATTTTGTTTTTTTTGGTTTGTTTGATAATTTATTTGAGCGGTCTTATTGGCGCTTATGGGTATATGAAATTTTATTCTTATTTGTAGTTTTGATACAATATTTATAAAATTAATTTTAAAGTTAAGAAAATGAATCCATCGATATTAAAAGTCGGCGCTATTTTAAGACCTTTTACACCTGATCTTAAAGAACCTTTTTTGAAAATTCAAAAAGCATTTCAAGAACAAGGCGTTGCAGTTATGCTTGAAGATGTTGGCGGCGAGATGATTGGGCTTAAGGGGATAGGTTTCAAAGAGGTATGTCAAGAGGCGGATGCACTGCTTTCTGTAGGAGGAGATGGAACGCTTCTTTCGACTCTTAGGCGTGCTTATGGGTATGAAATTCCTGCATTTGGAATCAATACTGGGCATTTAGGGTTTTTGACTGCAATCAGTCCTCAAGATGTTCCTGAATTTGCTCAAATGCTTGTAAAAGGCAACTATGTCATTAATGAACATATGATGCTTGAAGCTCGTATTCAAACCAAAGTCGGAGAAAAAGTTTTTTATGCTTTAAATGAAATTTTAATTTCGAAAAAAAAGATTTCAGGAATGCTAAAGATTTATGCCAAAATTCAAGGAGAACCTTTTAATGTCTATCGTGCTGATGCTTTGATTGTAGGGACGCCGACAGGATCGACGGCCTATAATATCGGCGCGGGAGGTTCAGTGGTCTATCCTTTTTGTAGAAATATCCTTCTTACTCCAATTTCGCCACATTCTTTGACCCAACGCCCAATGGTTTTGAGCGATGAATTTGGTCTGGAATTCAGTGTTGCAAGTGATTGTATGCTTGTGGTCGATGGGCAAGAGATTGTAGAGATGAACAAGGAAGATGTTTTATTGATTCGCCCTGCTTGTTTGAGTGCAAAATTAATTCAAAAATCTTCCCGAAGCTATTTTCGGGTTTTAAAAGCAAAATTTAAGTGGGGGGAAGAATGATTCAACGGCTTATTGTTAAAAATTCTGTGGCGTTTGAAAATGTAGATTTGGAATTTCAAAATGGCTTCAATGTTTTTAGCGGAGCAAGCGGGAGCGGAAAATCCGTGCTTATGGAATCTTTGTTGGGAATTTTTGGGCTTAAGGAAAGTAATGCGGAATTGATTGAGGCAAATTTGGAAATTTCTTTGGAGGAATTTGGACTCAACTTGGAGGAGTTTGGATTGCTTGATGGTGATGATGGCTTGATTCTTAGTATCGTGAAGAAAGAAAAAACAAGGTATTTTCTCAATCGTTATGCTAGTTCAAAAAAAAGATTGAGTGAGCTTGTATCCAAATTTGGCAAGCATATTTCTTCAAAAGGTGCCCAAGAACTTAGATCTGAAAATATTTTAAGGGTCTTTGATGATTTTATCGCTTCTAAAGTTCCTTCTCATAAAGAACTTTTAGATAGGCTTGCAGATAAGTTTGCCACACTTGTGCAGATGAGAGCGGATTTGAGGGATTTAGAAGAACAGGAAAAAAATATTCAGGCCTTACGGGAGTTTGCCGAGTTTGAAATACAAAAAATTTCAAGTCTTCAGCCTGAAGATGGCGAGTATGAAAGATTGCTTGAGCTTAAAAAATCTCTTTCCAAAAAAGAAAAGATTCAAGAAAGTATCCAAGAGGCGATGGAAGTTTTTGAAAATTTACCTAAGATTTATGGAGCACTTGCTTTGATTGGAAAAGAAAATAAATTATTTGAGGATAGCGCTTTTGAAGTCAAAGCGATTTTAGAAGAGCAAAATGAACGCTTTGTTGAGCTTGAAGAATTAGATGTTGAAGAAATGCTCAACCGCATTACTGCGCTTTCTGATCTGAATCGCAGATATGGAAGTATTAAACAGGCGCTTTTGCACTTGGATACTCAAAAACAGAAACTTCAAGATTATGAAAATTTGAGCTTCAATAAAGAAAATCTTTGCAAACAGATTAAAATCTTAGAAGAAAATTGCCATACTTTAGGTGAAAAAATCGCAGAAAATCGCAGGAATTTTCTCCAAGAATTTCAAAAAGAAATTGCTTTGCTTTGCGCACAGCTTTTGCTCAAGAAGCCTCAAACAGATCTTAGAATCTGTGAAATGAAAAAAAGCGGGATACAAGAAGTGGATTTGAAGCTTGAAAATACAGGGGTAGAATCTTTAAGTTCGGGAGAATATAATCGCTTGAGATTGGCAATAATGTGCTTGGATGCTAAAATCAATCATTCTAAGGGAATTTTAGTTTTAGATGAGATTGATGCAAATTTGAGTGGGGAGGAAAGTGAGGGGGTTGCAAAGGTGCTTAAAAGTCTTTCGCAAACCTACCAGATTTTTGCCATTTCTCATCAACCCCATATGCCCGCTCTTGCTGATTGGCATTATTTGGTTTCCAAAGATGGAGAAAAAAGTCAAGTGAAGCTTTTGGACAAAGATGGCAGGATTTTTGAAATGGCGCGAATGATTAGCGGAGCAGATATTACTAAAGAGGCTTTGGAATTTGCCAAAAAGAAACTTGAACAAAATCATTAAGGATTAAAATGAAATTATGGTTGCTAAAAAATATTGCAAGGTTTTTTAGCACTCAAGAATTTATTTATAATTTAAAGCGTGTTGATGATAATTTATTTAAGATCGAATTCAAAGACAGCGTTTTTTACTTGGATATGACTAAGGGTGCTAGCGATGTGTTTATAGCCCCAAGTTTGCTTATGAGTGCAAAAAAATACAATGCGCCGTTTGATGTGATGCTCAAAAAATTGGCAGCACGTTCTAAGATTTCAGATGTTTGGATAGATGGCAACAATCGGATTTTAAAAATTTCTTGTCTTCAAAGTGGGGCTTATAAAAATACACCTTTTTTTATTCAATTTGAATTTACAGGACGCTATACAAATGTTATTCTTCTTGATGAAAAAGGATTTGTTTTGGAGGCTTTACGCCATATCAATCAAGATAAGAGTTCTAGAGAAGTGCGTATAAACAAATTTTTGGAGCCTTTGGAACAGCCTGTTGGGGCATTGGAACAAGAAGATAGGGAATTGAATGATATAGAATTATTTGAAATGCTTAAAAACGCCTATTCAAACAGATTGCAAAAAAATCTTGAAGTTAAGAAGCAAATACTAATCAATAAGATTTCAAAAAAAATTCAAAAACTTCAAGAAACCCTCGATGCTTTGCCAAAAGAAGAAGAGCTTCAAATAAGCGCTGATGAGTTGAAAAAAAACGCGGGCATTGTTTTAGCTAATTTGGGGGATATTCAAAATTTTTCTCAAGAAATTAGAGTCAAGGATTTTTTTGGCAAAGAAGTAAATATTTCTTTGCCAAAGGAATGCAGAACTCCCCAAGAGAGTGCAAATTTGATGTTTTTGCAGTCAAAAAAGCTTGCTAAGAAAGCCAAAAATACGCATTTGCAGATACAAAACCTTGAAGATAAGATTCGTTTTTTGAATCAAGAGATTGTTTATGTTAAAAATATAACTGCGTTACAAGATTTGATCATCCTTGAACCTAAAAAATCCAATAAAAAAATACCTTCAAAATATGAAATATTTTTTATTGAGGGGATAAAAATTTCCATCGGAAGAAATAAGATGGAAAATCAAGCTCTTTTAGAAGAAGCCAAAGCCGATGATATTTGGATGCACATCAGAGATGTGCCTTCTTCGCATATGATCATTCATTGCGGTAAAAATAAGGTTTATGAAGAAGTAATTTATAAGGCTGGAGAAATTTTGGTAGGATTGCATACAATTCAAGTAGGAAATTTTAGTGTCGATTATACTAAAAGAAAGTTTGTGAAAATTATTGAAGGCGCTAATGTCATTTATGCAAAACATCAAACTTTCCATTATAAAAAACCATTTCAAGGATGAACAATGGCGATTTCACCTATCGGTAACGTAACTTATATCAATCAAAATACTCAAGCAAGTTCAGTCCAGCAAGCTAATTCTATAAGTAGAAGTGATCTGATTAGTATCACGAATAAAGAATTTGAAGATAAGCTTAAAATTATTGGGGAAGTTCGTCCTACAGAGGATTCTCAAGCCGTTCAACCTGATGCTCAAGGGAATGGCGGGTTTTATGGAAATTCCAAAGAGAAACAATCAAAAGATCCAAAGTCTGAAGAATCCAAAGAGGAAACCCCCTTAAAGAGCTCGCATATTTTAGATATTAAGGTTTAAATCATATTTGCGAATTGTTTGAAAAGATGATTGGATTCTTTGGGTCCTGGACTTGCTTCGGGATGATGTTGGACGGAAAATATCGGAGAATGTTTATATTTGACTCCCTCAATCGTATTATCAAAAAGATTTCTGTGGGTGACTTCAGCAATTTGAGAGATTTCTTCAGGGACAGAATAGTTATGGTTTTGAGCAGTGATTTCTACGCTTTGGGTAATGAGGTTTTTTACCGGATGGTTGCCGCCGTGGTGACCGAATTTTAGTTTATAAGTTTCATAGCCGTGTGCTATAGCGAGCAATTGGTGTCCCAAACAAATTCCAAATATCGGGATTTTTGCTTCGATGAGGAGTTTGATTTGTTCGACCTCATCTTTTAACATCAAAGGATCGCCTGGACCATTGGACAGGAAAACTCCTTGAATTTCTCCATTTTTGAATCTTTGAATGATTTCAAGGGCTTGAAAATTATGGGGCATTACTTCTGCTTCAAGCCCGACGGCACAAAGTTCATTTAAAATATTTCTCTTGGCGCCAAAATCAATTGCGATGATTTTTTTATGGGTTTTGGGGGTTGCATATTCAAAAGTATTGAAATCAAATACACCGTGTTTGTGTTTGTAGGGAGTTTTTGTAGAGACTTCTGGCATTAAGTTGATTTCTTGGATATTTTTAGACTTTTCAAGCTTATTTTTTAATTCTTGTTGGTTTGAGATTTCTGTCGATGCTATCATCATCATTGCGCCGTTGTTGCGGATAGTTTTGATCAATGATCTTGTATCAATACCTGCTATGCCTAGTATATTTTGAGATTTTAAGAAAGTGTCTAAAGAGTTTATGGATCTGAAATTTGAGTGAAATTCATTGTAATGGCGAACGATAATGCCTTTGCAAAATCCTGCCCTTGACTCCATATCTAAGGGGTTTGTTCCTACAATGCCGATTTCGGGCATACTAAAGATTATAAATTGTCCTGCATAACTCGGATCGGTAATGATTTCTTCATAGCCACTCATTGATGTATTGAAAACGACTTCACCCACGCTTGTGCCTGCTGCTCCAAAACTTTTTCCCTGTAGAAAAAGTCCATTTTCAAAATAAAGATAAACGTCTTGCATTATAAAAACCCTTTTCTTTTGAGTTCCTCTTCATAAAGCTTTTCAAAAACCAATTCATATTCATCTGTGCCTGCTAAAAGTTTTCTTTTGTAGTTTTTTATTTTTTCAACAACTTCTTCTTCAATCTCTTCATACATTTTTGAATACGTATCGATGGATTTAAAGATAAGATTTTTAATGAGATTTTCTGATACTTTAAATTCAATAAAACCTTCAAGACTGATTTCATCAAGTATTTTATGCGAGAGTTCATTATATCTATCTTCCCAAGACAAAAGAAAATTTTCTTTTTCAGCGATTTGACGCTTGATCATCCAGAATAATTGCCTTTCATCTGCACGCATAAATTCAATTTCATCTAGATTTTCTTCCAATAGGTTTTTAGCTTTTTGATCAATTTCTAATTCCCTCTTGATGTCGTCTTCCAAGATTTTTTTAGCCAAATTTGCCACGTTTTCTATCGGGACTTTGAGTTCCAATAGATTGGAGTTGGCAATGTCTAATGCGATTTTGTTGGCTACGTGGGGTATATGGGCTAGTTTTAGTTTCATTGCTCACCTCTATATTGAATTGTGGAAATTCTAGCTAGTTTTAGGTAAATTTCTATTTAAAGCTAATTCCAAGTTTGTTCTTAAAACAGTAATTTTTCATCAATACTATCTTGAGATTTATTGACAGGGAGTTTAGAAGTTTGAGTATAGTAGTATTCGCTTCCATTGATTGTTTTTTTTGCGACACCTTCAGGAATATCAAATTTTCGTTTTAATCCTGGATCAATCTTAAGGACATTCTTCATAAAATATGCAAATACGGGGGGAGAGACGATACCGCCAGATTCTCTAGGTCCAATAGGGGTATTATCATCTCTTCCAAACCAAATGATGGCTTGAATAGAGGGCGTAAAACCTGAAAACCACGCATCAACGTTATTGTTTGTTGTCCCTGTTTTTCCTGCTATCTCTATGCCTTTGACTTTAGCGCGCCTGCCTGTGCCATTTGAGACGACTTCTTTTAAAATGGATACGGTTAAGAAAGCTTGTTCTGCGGAAGTGACTTTTTTAACTTCTATCGGTTCAAATATTTTAGTATTTCCTTTATTGTCGGCGATACTTTCGATCAAAGTGGGTTGCACTATCGTTCCGTAATTTGAAAAAATCGAATATTCTTTGGCTGCATCTAAAGGCGAAATACCAAAACTTCCAAGGATAATAGACATATCTTTGGGAACATTTTTAAATCCGTAGTCTTGGAGTTGAGCGTAGATTTTATCAAAGCCTACCATTTCGACGAGATTAATGGTAGCTAGGTTGAGCGAATGGCTTAAAGCTTCTTTAAGTGTTACAAGACCTTTAAAGCTTTTGGAAAAATTATTGGGTCTCCAATATTCATCTTCTTTATCTGCTTGATTGGTATTGTAGTTTTTATTAAAGCTTCTAGCTACGTCAGGAACGGTGGTAGCAGTTGAATACCCGCTGTCAAAAGCGATTTGATAGATAAAGGGTTTGATACTGCTTCCAAGCTGTCTTCTTGCTTGAGTAGCCCGATTGAAAGCACTTTTATTATGATCGATTCCCCCTACAAGTGCGAGAATTTTCCCAGTTTTTGTATCTGTAGCTACCATTGCCCCATTTAAGGAATCATAATCGGTGAGTTCTTCTTCTGGAGATGGATGTGATTTATTTTTATTTAATCTTGTTTTAATATTTTCATAGCCAAATTTGAGCGCTTCTTGGGCAATTCTTTGGTAATCCAAATCAATGCTTAACTTGATTTTATAGCCACCAGTCTTGATATCTTGAATATTGCTAAGTTGTTTTAAAACTTCATCAGTTACATAAGGAGCTGCATTTTGAGTAAGGGTTTGGTTATAGACACGTGGGATTTCAGCTATAGCTTTTTGAAATTCCTCCTTGCTGATCCATCCTAAATTATGCATTCTATTAATGATATTGTTGGCTCGACTTAAAGAGAAGTCTAGATTTTTTGTAGGGTCATAAAAACTTGGAGCTCTTGGAAGGGCTACAATCATAGCAATTTCTTTAAGACTTAAATGGTTGAGAGGCTTTTTGAAATAACCCATAGAAGCTGTTTTTACTCCATAATAACCGTGACCAAAAAATGTTTGATTGAAATATCTTTCCAAAATTTCTTCTTTTGTCAAAGTTTGTTCAATCTGGATAGATAGCAACGCTTCTTTTATTTTTCGAGATAGGGTTTTATCGCGCGTAAGAACCATATTTTTAATGAGCTGTTGGGTAAGAGTGCTTCCTCCTTCGACATATTTGCCATTTTTAATATTTTTGATCATTGCGCGTATGATGGCATCATAATTGATACCTTCGTGTTCAAAATAAAGCGTATCCTCTACGGCTAAAAGTGCTTCAATCATTTTGGGGGGAATTTCATCAAAATGAGCATAAAATCGAAACTCTGTATCGTATATATTGGCTATCAAGCGGTCTTTTCGATCAAAAATCTGTGTTGCAAGTTGGGGTTGGTAGTTTTTGATTTTAGTAACATCTTGTCTTAAGTCCATCCACAACATTCCTATATAGACAGCAATGGATAAAACAAAAATTCCTAGAATAAATATAATAATTTTTTTGAGCATCATAAACCTTGAGATTTTTTGATTATTTTACACAATTTTTTTGTTTGTTTGGGAGAATTTTTTATTGATAAAACAATTCGTAATATCGGTTGTTTGACCGTCGGTTTTCTGATGGCTCCGACTAAAATTTTTTTATCCTGAAGTTTTTGATGCGTTTTTTGCATTTCTTGCGTATTTTTGAAGGGAATAATGAGAATTTGAGATTGAGGAAAAAAGCCCAAAATTTCTTGAACTACTGCTTTATGGGATTGAATTTTTTCAATCAGGGCTTGCTTATTTTTTTGAATATATTCTAGATTGATTAGAGCTAAGGCAGTGTCAAATATAGAAAGAGCAGTCGTATAAATAATGCTTTTTGAGCGGTTGCACAAGAAGTTGATAATTTGTTTGTTGGCAAGTATGTATGCTCCATAGCTTCCATAGGCCTTTGAAAATGTTCCCATTTTGATAAAGTTGGGTTGGATGGGGATATGATAGTGGTCGAAGTATCCCAATAGATTTTCGCCGATACTCCCTGTGCTATGGGCTTCATCTACGATTAAGAGAGCATTTTTTGAAATAGCGATTTGGGCAAATGCTTTATCGGCAATATCTCCATCCATAGAATATACGCCTTCAATAGCAATAATAATTCTGCCCTTTGGAGGGGAAGATTGAATTGTTTTTAGGAGATCTTGTGGATCATTGTGTTTGAAATATATGGCTTTTTCCCCGAGATTTTTTGCAGCATAAATCCCGCTGGCGTGGTATTTTTCATCAATATATATTTTATCGTTTTTGCGTATGAGGGCATCAAAAAGTGCGATATTTCCTAAAAATCCGCTTCCTAAAATCACACCGTCTTCAAATCCGTTGAGTGCGCAAAGTTTTGATTCAAGAGTGCGGTGTAAAGGAGAATAGCCATTAACTAAAAGGGAAGCTTTAGGAGAATGGCTTGGTTGTTTTTCAAGAAGCTTAAAAGCTTTTTTTGCAAGATTCTTTTTTTGAGAAAGACCAAGATAATCATTAGAGGCAAAATCTTTTAGCGTATTTTTAAAGATTTTGCGTTCGCGATAGAGATTAGAATGTTTGATTGCAGCAATTTCTTTATCAAACATCTTGAGATTGTTTTTGTTTGTTTAGTACATTTTGCATATTTTTGTTGATGTCATCTTGTTTTTCAACTAACATTTCATCAATACTTTTCATAACGCCAAGACTGCCACTTTCCATTGAAGATACTTTTTGATCGATGAAATTTTTAGATGGAACACTTGAGCTGTCCAAAAGTGCTTTTGCCAAAGCATTTGCTTCTGTATGGACTGCAGCATGGAAATTGTCAAGGTTTTTGTAGCCTTGTGTAGAGGCAAAGTGTTTTTTACCATCGCCTTCAAAATACCATTTGCCCAAGCGGCAATTTTGATGTTGGACTTGATTGAAAGAGTCAGATATTTTAAATAGCAAGGCATAAAGATTATTTTTATACACGGTGTGATCGATTTTGGCCAATGCACAAAAGATTCTATTATTTGAATTGTAGATCGCATATTTTGCAAGTTGGGCGCCATCTTTGAGAGAATCAACCATTTGATAAATTTCATCAATACTCCCTTTTACTTCTTCAGTAATATGATTTGTTTCATCGGTGCTTGTTTGGATATCACTGGCTTCTTGTTGCATTGATTTGACTACGATGGCTATTTCTTTGGTAGCTTTTTGAGTTTTTTCAGCGAGCTTTCTGACTTCATCGGCTACGACTGCAAAACCTCTGCCGTGTTCTCCGGCTCTAGCTGCCTCAATAGCAGCATTAAGCGCTAAAAGATTGGTTTGTTCAGCAATATCATCAATCAATGAAATAACGTTGGTGATTTCGTTGCTGCGTTGCGTGAGGGAATTGACCAACATAATTGCATTTTGCATTTTTTCATAGAGATTATTGACGTTTTGAGAAGCTTTCAAACTTGCATCCAAGCCTTGAACACCATTTTTTTCAGCTTCGGCAGCTTTTTCTAGGATATTTTTACTATCAGTAAGAATATTTTGAAATGAGTTTTGAGCTTCAGTTAGACCATCTTTGAGGCTTTTGTGATAAGTTTGGAAAAGATCTAGCCCGTTTTCTTTGTCAAACACAGATTCGACTTCAAGCAGTGTGTAATAAATTGTGCCTTCGATATTTTTGCTTTTAACCTCAAAACTGCGATTTTTGATCGAAAGATTGCTGATACCTTCTTTGAGATTTAGAATGATTTCATCAGGATTGGAAATCTTTGAAGCATTTTCGTTTCTAAAGACCACTTTTCCGTTTTTAATGCCAATCACAATTTCTTTGAGAGAAAATTCTGCCAGTGATCTGTAGATTTCTGCTTGTTTTTTGAGCTGATCGATTTCAGCATCTTTTTGAGCCAATTGAAATTGAGAGTTTTTGCTACTTCCAAACATTATATTCACCTCGTTGCTTTGTTAATTTTTCAAAATATTATATTGATTTTTACCCAATAATTTATTAAAATTACATAAGATTCAATAGATTCAGTGTTAGTTTTACAAAAATATATCCAAATTAAGAGTAAAATAGAAAATAGCGTCGTAATTTAGTGAAAATTTTAAAATTGAGGTTTGATATGAACAACAGATTGGAGACACTAGAATCCATATTAGACAGGCTGAGGTCATCGATTAAGAAGAATGGCTTGAAAAATTCCAAACAAAGAGAGGAAATTCTTGCAGTTCTTTATAAAAGCGGTACTCATTTAAGTCCTGAAGAAATTGCTTCTGAAGTAAAGGTTAAAGACAGAACGACTAGCATTTCTTCAGTCTATAGAATATTGAGTTTTTTGGAAAAAGAGAATTTTATTACCGCTTTGGAAGCTGATAAAAGTGGCAGAAGATATGAAATTGCAGCAAAAGAGCATCACGACCATATCATTTGTTTGCATTGCGGAGAGATTATTGAATTTGTAGATTCTGAAATAGAAGACAGACAAATCAAGGTTGCCCAAAAGTATTCTGCTAAGCTTATCAGTCATAATATGAAACTTTTTGTGATTTGTCAAAAATGCCAGAAGATTAAATAAAATCTTCAAATTGAAGCGGTTTTCCAAATGGGAGATCTCTGAGTGCTTTTTTACCGATAATGTTTTTGAGATGTTTTGGAGGGATTCCATTACCAGGTCTGATAGAGCGGATATTTTCGTGATTGAGTGTTTGACCTTTTTTGATGTTTTGGCATACAAAAAGGCTTCGGGCGAATTTTCGTCGGTTTTTTAATACTTCAGGATCTGTTTTGGGATTGGCTTCTCCAAGTGCTGATATGCAAAGATTAATTTGTGCAACCATTTCTTTAAATTCGTTTGCGTCCATACTAAAAGCACAATCAGGTCCCCCTAAAGATTTGTCTAAAATAAAATGTTTTTCTATCATTGAAGCCCCTAGACTTGTCGCAATGATCGGGGATAAATAGCCTTTTGTGTGATCAGATAATCCATATTTGACACCGTATTTTTTACCGAGTTCAGGCATTGAGAGTAGATTGGCATCTTCTATGGATGCCGGATAAGAACTCGTGCATTGAAGCAATGTGATATCTTGATTTTTTGCTTCTTTGCAAGCTTTGAGTGCTTCTTTTATTTCATCTTCTGTAGCAATTCCTGTTGAAATAATGATGGGTTTGGTAGTCTTGGCAGTGTGATAAATCAGATCCGTATCTGTGATCTCAAAGCTTGCAATTTTATACATCGGGCATTTTAGAGACTCTAAAAATTCTAGTGCTTTTAAGCTGAAAGGCGAACTAAAGATTTTTAGTCCGATATTTCTTGCTAGATCAAAAAGTTCTTGATGCCATTCCCAAGGTGTGTAGGCTTTTTCATAAAGTTCATAGAGGGTTGTACCATCCCATAAAGTGCCTGAGTTGATTTGAAAATATTGATTTTTGGCATTTAATGTTAAGCATTCAGGTGTATAAGTTTGGAGTTTGATGGCATCTGCACCGCATTCTTTGATACTTAAAACGGATTTTTTTGCAATATTTAAGTCTTGATTGTGGTTGGCACTTAGTTCTGCAACGATCATAGGCCTATTCATAAGGATTCCTTTTGGCATAAAGACAAACGTTGAGATATGTGCTATTTTGGCAAACAAAATCTAGCAGTTTTCCTTCTTCGATATAATTGTGTTTTTGATAAAAATAGATTGCTTTTTGATTGGTTTCCATCACTTCCAAATGCAAAGCGTGTAGATTAAACTCTTTAAAACCAATGTATTCTAAGCATTTTAAAATTTCCTCTCCAACTTTTGAGAGTTTTGGATTTTTATAAATCCCTAAATAAGCGTGGCGATGGGTTTGATTGATTCGTGTGATTGAACCCACCCCTAATAGAGTTTGATTTTTTTTAAAAAGCCAATAATGCTTGGTGGGATTTTTTTTTAATTCATCAATGAATTGAAGATGAGAATCCAAAGAAATATTTTTTGAATACATCCATTTGGAAATGTCAGGGTGGTTTCGAAAATCTAGAACTTTCAAATGATCCTGATGATCCATTCGGGTAAAATCAAGGGCATAAATGTTGTTAATGTAAAAATTCATTCTTTTGTCTCACGAAGAATCGATTGGAGTTTGTTTGAAAGCAGTTTTCCAAAGGGTATGTTTTTGTATTTTAAAATCATTTTTTCCCGCTTTTTCATAGGGACTATTGTATCTAAATCTCTTAAAATGTCTTGAAAGCTTGTGATTTTCATAGCTCCTGTTTTTTCCCAGTTTTTAGCTTGAAATATTTGATTAGGTGCAGTTGGAATGACTAAAGTAGGGACTTGCGACATTGCTAATTCATTTAGCGTTCCTCCGCCTGCAGATATTGCAATGTCGCATTTTTGCATTAAATCTGCCATTTGTGATGGAGAAATATTGTGATAAGGTTTGATTTTTTGGGATTTTAGAACTTTAAGGGATTCTCTTGAAACAATATGAAAGATATAGGGTTTATCCTTAATGATTGTAATGACGCGTTCGGTTATGTTTAAAGGATCAGTCCCTCCAAATGTTATAAGAATATCTTGAACTTGGGGTTTTGGGGTTTTTTCACAAAAGAATATTTTATCAAAGATTAAAAATTCAATGCCAGCAAGATGATTGGGGGTCTTTGGATAAAGGGTTTGTGCTCCCAAAGCCCCGTTTAAAATAATTGCATTTTTAGGGTAGGGAATGCGATTGTTATCATCTAAAATGATGAGTTTTTTCACTAAAGCCATAATTTTTTGATAAATATGTTCTGTTGCTTCATAGCTGTCAATAATAGCAACATCAGTTTCTTGGAGCAGGTTTTCAATCTTATCTTCATCCAACCATTTGCAATGGAAATCAGACAGAGAGGAATTCTCTTCACCGCTCTGATAAATAAGAGCTTGATACCCCAAATCTAGCAGCATTTTTTTAAGCCGATAACAGCGCATTAAATGCCCTAAGCCTTGATTTTTTCCGGCTTCGCAGAATATTTTTATTTTCATCGGGAATGTTTGAGTTTGTATTTTATTTCTGCAATTTCCCAATCATCAGGCGTATCAATGTCTTGAACTGACATTTTTGGAAGGACAATGCCTAAAGAATGGGATTCAAAGATCATTTTTCCTTCACAAAACGCACTTGCTCTTCCCCAATAAAATGCACCTGCGTCGTGATAAATTTTTGAGAGATCTTGAGAGCGGGTGAGGGAATGTTGGGGAAAAAGCATTGAGATTTTTTCATTATCAATCAAAAATCCTCTCCAAGGTGTATAATCAAAATTTACACACGAAAAAGCATAGAGTTTGTGAGGATTTTCCATAAGCTTTTCAAGCCCTAAAATAATATATTTGGGTTCTAAAAGCGGTGCGGTAGGGTAAATACAGCAGACTAAATCGTCCTTTGAAATACCAAGAGTTTCAATCGCGTGAGCAATGACAGGCAAAGTAGGGGTAGTGTCAAGAGCAAGATGTTTTGGACGTATAAAAGGTATTTTTGCATTATGCGATCGTGCAATTTCAGCAATTTCTTCATCATCTGTGCTGACGATAATCTCATCAAATGCACCACTTTGGATTGCGTTTTGAATAGAGTAGGCCAAAATCGGTTGGCCACAAAAGAGTCGAATATTTTTTTTTGGAATTCTTTTGCTTCCACCTCTAGCGGGAATAACAGCAATTTTTTTCATCTAGTAAGGCCATTCTGTTTCAAGCGCATCTGAGGCAAATTTTTTCTTCTTAGTATTGCTAAGTGCTCCGATATTGCTGTATTCAATTTTAGAATCGGCGATAAATTTGGATTGAATCGTATTGTCTCTACTGATGTCATAAGGTCTGATGACGCCACTTATTTTAAGGATTTGCTTTTCTCCATCAACCAAAACTTCTTTATTGCCATATATGAAATAATTGCCATTTTCTAAGACTTTGATAATCCGTGCTGTGATATTTAATGTAAGATTTTCACTTTTATTTTGAGAGCCTCCGCCTTTAAAATTGGTATTATTGGTGGGTTTGGTAAGACTATAATTTGTTTGATCATCTAAAAATTCTGTAGATTGTTTTTTTCTCTCATTGTTGCCATTGTAATTCAATCTTGGAGGTGTGGAGTTGCCTCCTGAAGCGGTATTATAGGTTTTTGAAGTGGAATAGTCTGCACTAGATGATTCAGATATGATCACAGTGATGAGGTCATCGGGCTTCATTGCTCTTCTATCAGCAAATAAAGGTCTTTCTCCTTGCCCAAAAAGACTACCTGGTTTGCTGAATTCAGGAATGAATTCTTTAGAGGGCATTTCCTCAACGTATTTTGGCGGATAAAGGTCGATTTCTGGTTCATAGGCTTGTACAAAAACTGCCACAAAAGTCACAAATAAAATTTTTGAATGGTTACCAATTCTTTTTTTCATTATTAAATCCTTTTAAAACCTTGCTTATAATTAGAAGCAAAGTTTATTCCAAGAGAAAAGGATAAAAATGAGTGCGATCAAAGAAAAAATGGCACAAGATCTTAAAATTGCAATGAAAGAGGGCAATGCATTCAGGCGCGATACTATCCGTATGCTCAATAGCTCGCTGAAACAAGTGGAGGTTGATCAGAGAAAAGTATTGAGTGATGAGGATGTGATTCAGATTTTAAAAAGCGCTTATAAGCAAAGAGAGGACGCCGCACAGGCTTATAAAAATGCTCAAAGGTTAGATTTGTTTGAAAAAGAAAGTGCTGAAATGAAAATTATTTTGGAGTATTTGCCCAAACAGCTTGATGACAAAGAGCTTGAAGCAGAAGTGATCCAGGCAATTCAAAAAGTCGGTGCACAAGGTTCTGCAGATATGGGGAAAGTAATGGGAGTCCTCAAACATTTGAGTCAGGTGGCTGATGGACGCAGGATTTCTTCAATGGTAAAAAAACATTTGGGTCAGTAGGGTTTGCACACCGAAAACATTTTTTCAAAATAGCTTTTTGCTTTTAAAATCATTGCTTTATCATCGCTTCTTAAAAGCACTTCATAATTGTTTTCAAAAGCATTTTTGCTCCAGTTGGCTGATCCTATAAAGAGTATTTTGCCATCTATGAGAGCAATTTTTTGATGCATAATACCGTTGTATTTGTCATTTTTTGCTCTTTTTCCTTGAAGCAAGCAGGTTTGAATCCCATTGTATTTGCTCAGATACCCGATAGTTGAGCGGGGATTATCTTCATTGGATTCATAATCATAAATAATCCTGATTTTCACTCCTTTTTTAGCCGCATTTTTGAGGGATTTGGCAATTTCTCTATGGGTAAAGCTGTAGATGGAGATATCAATATTTTTTTGCGAAGAATCAATTGTTTTTATCAGTGAAGATAAAGCGTCTTTTTGTTCATAGGGCATAAAATAAAGCATTTGGGCGGCCGTGAGAAAACCCGATGAAACGATAAATAAGCAAAGTATAACAAAACGCCGAGACATCCTTTTTCCTTAATCTAAAATAAGGCAATTAATTGCTATAATCCTAACACTTTTTAAAAAACAAGCGGAGCGAAAATTGAAGATACTTTTGATAAATAGCGATTCGATGGTAGCCAAGCTTTTTGAGGCAGTTGCGAAAAAACTGGGGCTGGAGCTTGTCGTGCAAGAGGGGTTTGAGTTTCAAGACCCTGAAGATAAAGTGTTCTTTT
This sequence comes from Helicobacter sp. 12S02232-10, assembly GCF_002272895.1. NCBI lineage: Bacteria > Pseudomonadati > Campylobacterota > Epsilonproteobacteria > Campylobacterales > Helicobacteraceae > Helicobacter > Helicobacter sp. 12S02232-10. Next base: position 17,979 of record NZ_MLAQ01000010.1, on the reverse strand, counting down.
TTGCAGATGATAGTGTTACAGGTGATTTTTTTGGTTTTATTCAAGCGCATCAGCCTGCTTTAAGCTGTTATTTACATAAACGTTCGACCCCAGAAGCAGATGGATTTAATTTTTATGTCAAAAAGCCTTTTTTGCCTACCGAAATTTTAGATATCCTTAAACCTAAGCTTGCTGAATTTGGTATTACTGAGGAAACTACAAGCAATATTGCAAGGAATGATCTTGAAGATCTGTCTGATTTTGATTCAAAAAGTTTAGATTTGGATTCTGATTTAGATGGATTTGATTTGGAAAGTTTGGAAAATTTAGAGTTAGATGAAAAGACAGAGGCTCTTGATGAAGAAAGTTCGATTGATTTTGGCAAATCCGATGAGGAATCTTTAGAAGAGACCAAAGAGTTTGTATCTTCTGAAAATAAAGATTTGGATTCTGATTTTGAACTCAAATCTCCTCAAGAAGATGAGGAAAAGCTTGCTAAAGAAATGGATTTTGGTTTGGATGATTTGGAAGAATTGAGCGATGCAATAGATATCAGAGATGATAAACACTCTTTGGAAGAAAATTTTGATGGTGTTCTAGATGAATCCCACAAATCCCCTGAAGAGGAAAAAGAAGAAGATCCTTTTTCTTTAAATATCCCTCAAGAACAGCCCCAAAACGAAGAAATTTCTGCCATTGAGGATAAAGAAATGTTTGAAGAAAATGAAAAAACTGAAGTCCAAAAAGATGTTTCAAGTGAGTCGGGCATACTTGATAAAAATCAGATTGATGAAGTGAAAAAAATACTTGAAGAAACAAGCAAAAAGGATACGCTAATGGAAGAAACAGATAAGGTTGAAAATTTTGAAAATATCGATGAAAAAGATATTATGAGTGCTTTGGATGATGAGATTTCTTTAACACAGCCTCAAAGCAAACAAGCTCCTCTAGAAACAAATAAGGACAAAGAAATTTTAGAAAGTAAATATGATTTGGAACCTGCAAATGAGGATTTGGCTAAAGAATTAGGTTTGGATGAAATTGATATTAACCAAGAAGAACACGAGGTTTCACAAGAAAGCTTTGTTTCAGGCAAAAGCGTTCAGGACTTGATAAAGAATGCACCTTTAGAGAGTTTGAAATCATTGCTTGATGGGATGCAACTGACCATTAATATCAGTTTCCCAAATAAGAAAAAATAATGGAAAGCGGTGGGATTTTGATTTTATCAGGTCCGAGCGGATCTGGAAAAAGTACCTTATGTAAATACTTGCAAGAAAATATTCCCAACATTTATTTTTCAATTTCAACAACCACAAGATCTCCTAGAGAGGGAGAGAAAAATGGCAAACATTATTATTTTGTTTCTGAAGAAGAATTTTTAAAAGATATTGAAGAAAGTAGATTTTTAGAATGGGCAGAAGTTCATGGAAATTATTACGGGACTTCTTTAGCTCCAATTCAAGAGGCGTTAAATCTTGAAAAATTGATTGTTTTTGATGTTGATGTGCAAGGACATCGAAGTATTAAAAATTATTATCCTGAGGCTTACTCGGTTTTTGTTACTACTAAAAATCAACAAGTTTTAAGAGACAGGTTGAATTTCAGGCAAACCGATTCTGATGAAACGATTCGATTGCGTTTGATGCACGCTTATAACGAAATGAAACATATAGAAGAGTTTGATTACTTGATTGTCAATGATGAAATCAAGGCTGCAAAAGAAGCAATTTTGCACATAGCAAAATCTTTACCTTACAAACAGAACGTGAAGAATTCAGCTTGTTTATGCAAAAAATGGCTTGAAAATTTGCCTTAATTATGTTGTGAGAAAAAAATTATCCGTTTAATGTTATAATAGCCCATAATTTTAATTACAAAGGATTCAAATGGGCGGTTTTGGAAGCGTATGGCATTGGGTAATTGTTCTTTTGGTCATCGTTTTGCTCTTTGGTGCGAAAAAAATCCCAGAATTGGCAAAAGGCTTGGGTAGCGGTATAAAGAATTTTAAAAAAGCGGTTAAAGAAGATGAGGATGATGAGGATATAAGTGAAATAGCAACTCAAAAAGCAGAAGAAAAACCCAAAATCATAAAAGATCAAGTAAAAAATACTTCTGATATTGAAGTTGAAAGTGTTGCCCAAGCCCCTAAAAAAAGAGGAAGAAAGCCAAAAACCCAAATTAATGACTGATGAATAAGCAATGTATTATCAAGTCAAAAAAATTTTAGACAACATCCTTTCAAGCGATGTCATTTTAGAACGCCCTAAGAATAAAGAGTATGGGCATTACGCTACTCCGATTGCCTTTTCATTGGCAAAAATTCATAAAAAAAGCCCAACTTTGATTGCCCAAGAAATTGCGGAGCGATTATCCAAAATCAATGAATTTGCGCGTGTTGATGCCTTAAATGGATATATCAATATCACGCTTTCAGAAAGTTTTTTTGAAAAACTTGCTTCACTTGCAATTGAGCAAGGTAGTGATTTTGGTAAATATCAAGGTTCGATCAAAAAAAAGATTCTTTTAGAATACGTGAGTGCTAACCCAACTGGACCTCTTCATATTGGTCACGCTAGAGGAGCAGTTTTTGGCGATAGTTTATGTAGAATCGGTCGTTTTTTGGGCTATGAAATTACTACTGAATACTATATTAATGACGCGGGCAGTCAGATTCAAATGCTTGGACTTTCTATTTATTTGGCTGCTCGAGAGCATTTTTTAAAAAAAGAAGTGCATTATCCTGAGCAGTATTATAAGGGAGAGTATATTCTTGATTTGGCCAAATTGGCTCTGGATCAGTATGGTGAGGAAATTTTTGAATCTCAAGATTCAATTTTAATGTTGAGTGAATTCGGAAAAGATTTGATGCTTCAAGAAATTAAGGAAAATCTTTGCGAAGTCGGCATTGTTTTTGATCATTTTGTGAGTGAAAAGTCTCTTTATTCCAAATGGAGTGAAGTTTTAGGGCAATTGGAGAAAAATGGAGGTATTTATGAAGATGAGGGGAAAATTTGGCTCCGTTCAAGTGCTTTTGGCGATGAAAAAGATCGTGTGGTTGTAAGGGAAAATAATGAGCCTACTTATCTTGCAGGCGATATTATTTATCATAATGATAAATTTATGCGCAACTATGATCACTACATTAATATTTGGGGTGCAGATCATCACGGCTATATCGCACGCGTTAAAGCAGCTATTAGTTTTTTGGGCTATGATGCTACAAGGCTTGAAGTTTTGCTTTCACAGATGGTAAGCTTGCTAAAAGGTGGTCAGCCTTACAAGATGAGCAAGCGCGCAGGTAATTTTATTTTAATGAAAGATGTGGTCGGAGATATTGGTAGTGATGCATTGCGATTTATCTTCTTATCTAAAAAATCAGACACACATTTGGAGTTTGATATTGAGGAACTAAAAAAACAAGATGCCTCTAACCCTATTTTTTATATCAATTATGCGAATGCGCGTATCCACACAATGTTTCAAAAGTCTTGTTTTACACAAGAACAGATTTTGAGAGCTTCTTTAGAAGGGATTCACAAAGATGCTCAAAGTTTATTATTCAGTGCTTTGAGTTTCCCAAGAGTGATTGAGACGGCTTTTGAAGAACGCGGACTTCAAAAACTCTGTGAATATTTAAAGATGCTTGCTTCAGAATTCCATAGTTATTACAATGCCCATAAAATTATTGGCACTCTTTCAGAAGCTTCAGTTCTTAAGGTTTGCAAGGTTGTAAGCCTTTGCATTACCATAGGACTTGACTTGCTTGGTATTGAAGCAAAAACAAAAATGTAACTTTGCCCTTTCAGGCTCCTTTTGGAGGAGTGAAAGCAGTAATTGCAGGAACTTTACCTTTATATTTTTCAATATTTACTAAAGTGGTATGGGCAATATTTCCATCGGCTAATTTAGATGTGGGGAGATCGATTGTTAAGACATTGGCGCAACCATTTTTGCATAAAGAACCGATTTTTCCAGGTTCTACTGGGTCATACCACGCTCCCTCACTCAATCTTACAACCCCTTTGGCAATATCTTGTGTCACAAATGCTCCAGCTAAAACTTGTCCTCTTTGATTGAAGACACGTACAATATCACCAGTCTTAATCCCTTTTGCTTTTGCGTCTTCTTGATTGATCCAGATAGGTTCTCGATCTTTGATGGCGTATTTTTTTCTCAAAGATGTATTGGAAAGCTGTGAGTGAAGCCTATCGCCAGGATGGGGGCTGACCATAGCAAATTCAGCAGGTTTATTTTTCATCCCCAACCATTCGATAGGTTCTATCCAAGATGGGTGAGGGGGACAATCCTGATAATTCATTTTTTCTATTTCTTGAGAATAAATTTCAATCTTTCCTGATGGCGTGCCTAAAGGTTCCAAAATAGGATCTTCTCTAAAATCAGCATATCGTGCCCATTCTTGATTTTCAACAGAGGCTTCAAAAGTGAGGGGTTGATTATTCTTCCAGAATGTTTCAAAATCAGGCATAGATATTTTTTGAAGTTTAGCTTGAGAAAGGGCATTTTGATAAAAACTCTTTATCCATTCCATTGTATTTTTGTTTTCGCTATATTGTTCATAAACTCCAAATTCCCTCGCTAAATCGCAGAAAATATCATAATCGTCCCTTGCCTCAAATTCTCTTTTAATAAGGGCTTTCATCGGAACAATATTAAGATTGGAGTAATCTCCTGTCATTGTAATGTCGTTTCTTTCATAACTCGTGGTAATAGGCATTACAATATCAGCGTGCTTAGCTGTTGGTGTCCAATAGATGTCGTGAATGACAATAGTTCGAGGTTTTCGCCACGCTTTTAAAAGTTGGTTGGTATTTTGATGGTGTACAAATGGATTGCCCCCTACCCAATAGATAAAATCAATATCGGGATAGGTAATTTTTTGTCCGTTAAAATCAATTGTTTTACCCGGATTTAATAATGCCTCAGCAATCCTTGCAACAGGAAAATCATATTTAGCACCTTTTAGCAACCAACTTGCTCCACTATCAGCTTTACCAGAAGTATTGCCTAGATTCATTCCTCCAATGATGGGTGCATTGGTGGTAGGAGAACCTCCGTTGGCATAATGATAACTCAACCCAAATCCTCCACCTGGCAAGCCGATTTGCCCAATCATAGATGCAAGTGTTACTAACATCCAATGCGGTTGTTCCCCGTGGTGTGCTCTTTGCATTCCATAACCTGAAATCAATAATGTTCTGTTTTTATAAAACAGCTTTGCAAGATCTTTAATGATGCTTTCATTAATGCCAGTAATTTTTTGTGCCCATTTAGCATCTTTAGGTGTTTTATCCTTTTTACCTAAAAGATAGTCTTTGAATGGTTCAAATCCCTCAGTATAGTTTTCGATAAAATCTTTATTGTATTCCCCTGTGATTAGCATTGTATGAGCAATTCCAAGCATTAAAGCTACATCGGTGTTTGGAATTGGAGCGATCCACTTGGCGTTTAAAAATTTTGCAGTTTCATTGCAAACAGGATCAATACTGATGATTTGCTTTTTGGATTCTTTGAGTGCTTTCAGATATTCCAATCCTTTTTGATCGCTTGAAGTCCAAGCAATTTTAAGTGTTAAAAGCGGATTAGCTCCCCAAATAACAACAACATCAGAATTTTCAAGCACAACAGGCCAAGAGGTTTGTTGCTCATACACTTCAATCGTTCCTACCACGTGAGGCATAATAATTTGTGAAGCTCCCGCAGAATAATCCCCGCTTGTCCCACTAAATCCCCCACTCATTCCCATAAATCTTTGAAGCAGGGTTCGGCTGTTATGCATATTTCCACTGCTTTTCCATCCATATGATCCAGCAAAAACCCCTTGAGCCCCTTTTTCTTTTCGTGTTTTTTTGAGCTCTTTAGAAATAAGCTTGATAGCATCTTGATAACTGACTCTTACCCATTCATCTGCACCCCTGAGCTCAGGTTTGGGATTATCAGGATTTTTCAGATAGGATTTTCTTACCATCGGGTATTTAATCCTATCTTTTGCATAGACCAAATCAGCGGTAAAATTTTGAAGCGAGTTGGGCATATTCCCAGAAAGGGCATTTTGACTTTTAATGATTTTTCCATTTTTGAGAGTGACTTTGATGATTCCCCAGTGTGCTGCAGTAATAACATCACCATTCATCACTAAGCTTGTAGAAAATTTTTTAGCTCCTGCAGCCATCAGTGTAGTGCGATTGAGGAGAGAGTCTGCAAATGGGATTGCAGCACAAATAGCGGCATATCGAAGAAGAGTTCGTCTTTTTTCATTGATTTGATTTTTCATTTTAATTCCTTTATTTGTGTATCACTTGCGTGTTTTTGTAAATACTGTGTTACTAGATAGATTTCATCCTTATTGAGTCCTGTTCTGCTTGACATTGAACGGATAACAGCAGGCCATTGATTAGCTTTGAATTCAGTTGGTTGGTGTAAAGCGTGGCATATAGAACAATTTTGAGAATACAAACTATCTGCCTTAGAATATAAGCTTTTTAAATCAGAACTAAATCCCCCATCATCACTCCAAAGCTCTACAGATATTTTTTGATAAAGCGTTTGGGCATCTTTTCCTGTTTTGGGTTTTAGGTGGGAAAGTGATATTTTGCTATCCCCTGTTTGAGATTCTTTGGCTGCTTGAGTTTTTAGAATCTTAAAAGGAACGTCTGCATTTTTAATAAGTCCTGCGACCAAGATCCTTTGTCCCATCGTGAAATAAATTGCATTTGGGATGCCTTTTTGAATATACCCTTGAAAGGATAAAAGCACTTTATTCCCCGATTTTTTGATGATCTTAACCTCTGAAGTGGGCAATAGTTTCCCAATTACTTTTTGGGAATTTTGAGTGCTGTAAAGTGGTTTTACAATGCCAGCATAAACCGAATCGCTTGCTTCAAGAATGCTTAAAATGCCCAGTGCCCCTAATACGAAAGTTAAAAGTAATTTTTTCATTGCTATCTCCTTAAAATAAACCTTAGATTGATTATAGGCCTTTTATCAAAAAAGATAGATGATTGAGAACAGAAAACAGTTATATAAAAAAATATACATAGAATTTAGTAACATAAAAATATTGATTTTATTTGTTTTCAGAAGCAGTAACAGAATGGATAGAGTTAGTGTTTAAAAGCCTGTCAATTTTGGCTAGTGAGATAGCGATTTCGTATTTGGATTGCGTGATATTAGTTTTAGCAGTGGTTAGTAGAAATTGAGCATTTAAAAGCTCGGTATAGGTGGCAATATTTTGAGTATATCGATTATTAATGATTCGGTAGTTTTCTTCAGCTTGTTTCAAAGAGATTGAGGCGACCTTGAATTGTTCTTTGGCAAGTTCGAATTCGTTCATAATTTTATTGATCTGAATTCTAAGGTCTTTTTTGTATTGGTTGATTTTGCTCAATAATGAGAGATAATAAAGCTTTTTTGCCTGATAATTGTAATGATCGCTTAATCCATCAAATATATTCCAAGAAAAAACAACTCTTGCCTGACTTTGGAGGGCATAACTCGTGCGCGCTATGCTACCGCCGTTGATATACCAAAATTTTGTCCCGATAACATCAATAGTTGGCATAAAAGCACCTTTGGCGATATTTACCTCTAGGGAAGCAGATTGTAAAAGTGAGCGTAAATACAAATAGTCGGGATTTTCTGATAAGACCTTATCTAATATGACTTCTAGATCAAAGTTAATTTGGGTAGGTGTGTCGATGTCTTGAAGTTCTTCAGGGTGGATAGTTAAGCCTGTAAGCGTTCCCAAAGTATTTTTAAAATATTCCAAATTTAGCTGGTTATTTTTGAGTGTTATATCAGCATTAGCGATTAAAACTTCCACGCTTAAAACTTCGTTTTTGGCCCGAAATCCCTGATTATAAAATTGCTGCGCCTTTTGTTTTTGAGCTTCAAGGAGTTTTTTGGATTGTTGGGCAATTTGTAGCGTATCCATTGCCTGCAAGATCGAAATATAAGCCATTTTGGTTTCTAAAGCGACATCAGCAATATTGGTTTGTAGGACATAATTTTGGCTTTTTTGCGCTTGTTTGGAATCTTTAATTGCATAATAATCTCTTAATCCATTAAAGAGATTGTATCTGCCTGTAAGATTAAAACTATTTAAAAAATAATCTGCAGAAGCACCTGGAATGTTATAGCTGAAGATATACCCAAAATCTACCTTTGGCATAAGGGCAGAGAGTTTGGCTTTAGAGACGCTTTGAGATTGTGCGTAAAGATAGCTTTGAGATTTGATTTTGTCGCTGTTCCTGATAGCTAAATCAATGGCTTGCCCGATGTCAAGCGCAAAGCAGAAATGCCAGAAAGTCAAAAATAAAAACCAAAATCTCAACGTTCAGTCCTTTTGTCTTTAATCACAAATAACAAAAGTGCGGGTATCACAAAAACCGTGATAAGGGTTGAAAACACTAGACCGCCGATAATCACTGCTCCCAATCCTCGATAAATTTCGCTTCCTGATCCTGCAAACAAGACTAGAGGCAACAGCCCAAAAACGCTTGTAAGCATACTCATATAAATCGGTGAAAGCCTGCTTTGAGTAGCATTTAAGACAGATTCATAAGCAGGAATTTTATATTCTTTAAAATTAATGAGTGTTTGATATACGATTAAGATTGCATTATTGACCACACTACCTACTAAGATGATAAAGCCTAACATTGTAATCACATCAAGATTTTGAGGGGCGATGAATTTATTTACTAGATATAGTCCTATCAAACCTCCCGTAGTTGCAAAAGGCACGGTTAAAATGATGATAAAGGGATAGATGAAGTTGCTATAGAGTGCACAAAGTATCAGATAAGTAATGATGATAGCAAGTATAAATCCACCTAAGAGTTCAGTTTTAAGTTTGTTTAGTTTGCCTGCATTACCACTAAGTTCCATTCTATCAGGAGTATTTTTTTGAATACTTGGAAGAATCTTTTCAGAGATGGTGTCAGTTATTTTTTCCAGTGGTTCATTTTCTTTTGGATTGAGAATGAGTAAAATATTTCTGTTTTGTTCAAAATGCCTAATGCGTGATACACCTAATTCATTTTTGATTGTTGCTAGAGAATTGATAGGCAATATACCCCCATTAGGTGTATAGATTTGAGAGTAAAGAATATCTTCGGGTGACATTTTGGATTTATTTTTATTTTGAGAAGACTTCAGCACGAGATCAATGTTTTTTCCATTGTCATCTTTGTATTGGGAAATTTTTTTTCCTTCTAACATCACTTCTATAATTGTGCCGAAATTAGTCAGATTGAGTCCGTTTAGAGCAAGAATCCTAGAATCAGGGTAAAGATTAATTTCGCGGTTGTTGATTTCAAGCGATGGGACTGTGCGGATACTCAGATTTGGAAAGTGTGTTTTGAGCGAGGCAATGAGCTCTTGAGCAGTTTGGAGCAGAGAGTTGAGATCGTTGCCGTTAATATTAATATCAATGCTTGATCCGCTTGCTCCGCTGAATATCCCTTGCTGGAGAACCACGCCGGTGATATTTGGGATAGAGTTGATGACACTTTGAGCGTAAGGAACTAAATCGGGGGCTAAATCTGGATTTTGGGCTGTCAGGTAAAAATACATATTTGTTCCTGAACTGATAAAAAAATCTTTGATGACAGGCACATCTTCAGCAGATTCTTGTTGGTAGCCATTGATTTCTAAAAAGGGCTTGAAATCTTCATAGATTTCTTTGATGATTCGATCTTTTTCTTCAAGAGAAAGACCAGGTGGAGGGTCTAGATAGCTGATGATGAAGTTTTGAGAGCCTTTTGGTAAGTAGTCTGTTTTTGGGAATGCAAAAAAGCTGAATACGCAACAAAACCCAACGAAAATAACGATAGTAAAAATTTTAGACAAAGTACTCTGCGTACATATTTTAAGTGCTTGCATCAAAAGATTGGAGATTTTTTCCCCAAGCTGTTCAATAGTTTTATTCAGCAATGAAAAGACTTTGATTTTTATTTTCGGCATATAGGCGAGCTTTTGGAGCATAAATAAAGTAAATGTCGGGATGACAAAAATACATACCAAAAATGAAATCAAAATTGAACTGCTTGAAGCTAGAGCAATATCAACAAAAAGTTGTCCAGCTTCATCTTTAAGTCCGATAATAGGGATAAAAATCGCTACGGTTGTTATCGTGGAGGCAAAGAGTGCCCCAATAACTTCTTTTGTTCCTTTAAGGGCTGCCTCCCAAAGACTACTTCCTTTGTCTTTGTGTGCAATGATATTGGCCATCACAACAATTGCACTGTCAATAATCATACTGATCGCAAACGAAATGCCTGCTAAAGAAACCACATTCAGCGTTCTACCAAAAGCCTGAAGCAGGATAAATGAACCGATAATGCTAATGGGAATGATCAAAGCAACCACGATTAGCGAGGAAAAATTTCTCAAAAAGAGGTATAAGACCAGTGCAGCTAAAACAATGCCTGCAAAAATATTTTCTTTAACTTGATTGATAGAGGATTGTATATAGTATCTTTGATCTCTTCCCCAATCAATGGTAAGTTGATGTTTTTTCATAATCCCATCGTTAAGTTTTTGCGTGAGTTTTTCAACCCGATCTGTTAGATCTAAAATGTTCGCATCAGCATTTGGACGGATTTGCAAAGAAATCACATTATCATTGTTGTGAATATTATAGCTAGTTGTGTTTTCATACCCCTGAACAATTTTGGCAATATTTTTGAGTAAAATAACCTTGTTCCCTTGAGATTTGATCACAGTATCATAGATAGAAGTGATATTTTGATATTCTCCTATTGTTGAAATACGATAATTCCGTTGATCAAAATCAATACTGCCCCCAGTGATGTTTGTGTTTTGGGTTTGGATGGCTCTGATGACTTCTTCCATCGTGATATTATTAAAGGCGAGTTTTTGGGTATCTAGAACGATTTGTATTTGTTTGCTAACCCCTCCGCTTACATAAACTTCTCCTACGCCATTTAAGCGTTCATAATATTTGATGACTTCATCATAAATAAAATTTTTATAATGATCAATAGGTTCTTTATTTCCTTCAGAAGTCTTGACAAAAAGATACACTGCAATAGGGATACTCTCCCCAGTTGTTTTAATGATGGGTTTTTCAATGTTTGGAGGATATCCTCTGACTTCATCAAGTTTGGCACTGACATTCAAAAATGCTAATTTCATATCCGTGTCGATGTTGAATTCAAGATTGATGATACTCATTCCCTCTCTTGAAGTCGAAGTTATTGTATTGAGACCCGAAATATTTTTGAGATATTTTTCTTGTCGATCGGTGATTTCTTTTTCAATCTCATAAGGTGTCGCCCCTTGGTAAGACGTATAAATGCTGATGATAGGGCGAGTCACTTGGGGGAGAAGCTGATAAGGCATTTTTGAAAGCGCGATGCCTCCAAAAAGAAGTAAAAAAATCACGCCCACACAGACAACAACAGGATTTTTCAGACAGTATTGAATGGATTTCATTTTTTTCTTGGATTTTTTTCTTCGATTTCACTGCCGTTTTGAAGTCTGTCTTGACCGCGATAAATGACTTTTTCGCCTTCGGTAATCTTGCCTCTGATAAGGGCTTGTGAATCCTGAACAGAGAGGGTTTCAACCCTAATGGCAAAGGCTTGGTTGTTCTTGGCGATAAAGATGGTTGGGTATCCCAAATAATATACGATACTATCTCTTGGAACGATAAATCCTTTGCTTTCTCCATCAATGTTAAGCATTGCTTCCACAGCCATTCCATCCAAAAAACTCCCGTCGTTTTTCACCCCGATATGAACTGGAAAAGTTCGCGATCGGATATCGGCTTTGGGAATGAGGGCAGTGATGTTGCCTTGATAGTTTTTGTTATTAATAGTCAAATTGACTTTTTGCCCTAACTTGATATTTTTGGCAATTGAGCTTGGCACATCAACAATCGCTTCTACATCGGAGTTGTTTAAAATTTGACAAACAGGCTCACCTACGTTTACCCATTCGGCAATATGGACTTTTTGTTCTACAATGATACCTTCAAATGGCGCATAAATGGTTTTTTTAGCAAGTTCAACTTGAGAAATTTCAAGTTCGGCCTGAAGAGCGAGCATATTGGCTTCTTGGGATTTGAGCTTGTATTCAAGATTTTCATATTCTTGGAGTGGGACAGATTGACTGTCTAAGAGAACTTTATAGCGTTCAAGCTCTTTTTGTTGCCTTTGAAGAGAGTATTGTGCTTGAGTGAGTTTGGCTTGTTTGATTTGGATATCTTTTTGAAGCAAATCATCATTAATGCTTAAAAGCTTCTGGTTTTTTCTGACTTTTTGCCCGATACGAAAATATACTTTTTTGACAACGCCTTGAGTTTGGGAAGCAATATTAGAAATCTCTTTAAAATTAATGCTACCGATAAAAATCTCTTGTTTTTGTAGTGTTCCGCTTCGGATTGGTTTGGTATTGACATAGATAGGTTTTGCCCCAAGCATTCCTGCTATAAGCACAAAAATCAAAATGAACGTTTTAAACATCTAATTTAAAACCCCCGTGATTTTTTCTAAAATTCTTAAAAATTCTTTTTTTTCTTCATCTGAAATTGTTTGAGTAAAAATATTGGTGATTTTTTGTTTGTTCTTTTTGATGACGGCGAGCTTTTCGATCCCTTCGGGAGTGATGCTGATTTTTGTGATTCGATTATCTTCTTTTTTGGAGTTTTTTGCGACAAATTTTTTTTTACATAAGGATTCGATTGTTCTAGAGATTGTTCCTTTGTCTTTGAGAGTAATATTAGAGAGATCAGTGACGTTGAGAGGTCCTTCTTTTTCTAAGATGATGAGTGTGCCGATTTGTTCGATTCCGATATTAAAAGGACGAAGTTCTTGACTGAAATAATTTTTGATTTGTCTAGAAGCGAGAATAATGGAGAGTGCGACATCTTTGTTTTCTCCTTGCATTTTTTTATTACTCTCCTTGAATTGAATATAAATATTATTCTCTAAATTATTTATTTAAAATATGATAGCATAAAACTTTGAGAATTGCGGCTGGGTTTAAGTTATTTTTAGTTAAAATGTAGGTGCAGGCATAACAGGCGGTTGCTCCCAAAGAACGAAAGAGGAGAGGAAAGTCCGAGCTGCAGAGACAGGATTCCATTTAACGAATGGCTGGCGCAAGTCAAGGGAAAGTGCAACAGAAAATAAACCGCCCCTAGAGGGTAAGGGTGAAATGGTGAGGTAAGAGCTCACCGGAATCCAAGCAACTGGATTTGTCCGTGTAAACCCAATCCGCAGCAAGAAGAGTATGGTTAATGTCTCATTTTAGCTCTTCGCTTGAGGCACATTGCGAAATGTGTCCTAGATAAATAACCGTCCTTGACAGAACTCGGCTTATCGTTACGCCTGTCTTTTGAATTTCACCGATTAATCCTATTTTTAGTATTTATTTGTTTAAATTTGTTTTATTATTTTTTCAAAAAGCAAAATTTATGGATCAAATGAATCAAAAACTTCAAATCTTATATCAAAAAGCCTTTGAATATCATACAGACGCTTGTGAGGTTGAAAAACTTGCTGGGTGTATGCGTGTAGTTAGCAGGACTGGAATTTTATGATGAATGCTCCCCATATCCCTGTTTTATTGGATGAGGTCCTTGAAGTGTTTGAAAAGATACAAGAGGGTATTATTGTTGATTGCACTTTAGGTTTTGGTGGCCATTCTCAAGCCCTTTTGGAAGCCAAGCCTGCCATTCGCGTAATTGGCATTGATAAAGATGCTCAAGCAAGAGATTTTGCTCAAAAAAGACTCCAAAGTTTCGGTGATCGTTTTATGTGTATAAGTGGGGGATTTGGCGAAAAGTTTCAAGAGGTTTTGAATACTTATGGCTCTATGATCAAAGGTGTTTTAGCTGATATCGGTGTGAGTTCCTTGCAACTTGATAGCCCTGATCGTGGTTTTGGTTTTGCGTCTGAAAATTTGGATATGCGAATGGATACGCTTGCTTCTTTGAATGCCTATAGCGTTGTAAATCGTTATTCTGCCTATGAACTTCAGAGGATTTTTAGAGATTATGGTGAAATCAGAGAATACAAAAAGATGGCTTCTTTGATTGTGGAGAGACGCGCAAAAAAACCTTTTGAATCCGCTAAAGATTTGAGTGAATTTTTACAAAAGCATTTTAAAAATCCTAGAATTCATCCCGCTACGCTTGCGTTTCAGGCAATTCGCATTGAGGTAAATGATGAGCTTGGAGAGCTTGAAAGGCTTTTGAATACACTTAAGGATATGCACGGGGCAATATTTGCAGTGATTTCTTTTCATTCTTTGGAGGACAGGATAGTAAAAAACGCTTTTAAACAATGGTCAAAATCGTGCGTTTGCGATCCTTTGCTCTACAAATGCGAATGCGGGGGCAATCATTCAAAAGGTGATATAATAACCAAAAAGCCCAAAATCGCATCTGATGAAGAAATCTTTAAAAATCCAAGATCGCGCAGTGCTAAGCTCAGGGCTTTTGCTTTTAAGGATTGAAGAGTATGGAAGAGAAATATTTGCGAATCAAAGAGCACGAAAAAGAAGAACTTCTTTTTGAGGAGGAGCATACCAAAGGGTTGAGCGTGAATGCATTGTTTGCAGCCTATATGATTTTGGTATTTTCCTTGATAGTCTTGCTTCCTAAAATCTATCTTGCGAGCAATATCTATTATGTCAGTCGTGATATTGCTAAGCTTCAAACACAAGAAAACTTACTCAAAGAAGAAAATCATCGTTTAGAGCGTGAGCTTGAAGATGTGAGATTTAAATATTTAATGATGGATTTAAGCTAATTTATTTCAAAATATTTTTTTTAAATTAATAATGAATATTAATTTTATTTTAATCCAAAGAGCGTTAAAATTTATAAAATTTAGCTCCAAGTAAAAAATAAGGAAAAAAATGACTCAAATATTAAAATTAATAATGATCATTTCAGCTGCAATCACTCTTTGTATAGCAGATGAAAATCATAATCTTGTACCTGTGGTTCAAAAACCTACCGATAAGCCTAAGGATAAACCGATTATGTTGCATTCTTCGGGTGTAAAAACTTGCTATATCCCTACTTTTAGATTCGATGGGGCTTATGTGGGAATATTGAACTGCAATGATCAAAATGCCAAGCCCGCCAGATATGATGTATTCCAGAGGATTAGTTATAATATCAATAATGTATGGGTATGTCTGAGTGCTCCTAAGAATGTGACAGAAGGGAAGGATCAATGGGATTATATTCATTTAACTCCTTGCGTTATCAATGACAAAAGCCAACGATGGATCGTTAAAAATAATGCTTTTTATACTGCGGATGGAAAATTCCGTATCAAAAGTACCGATTGGCTCTATATTACCAAAGATACCAAAGACGCGAATGATCATACGCTTGATATCTCAATGAAGGATTGGATAGATACGATAGCCACACCCGGAAATATAAGTATTGTAAGCTCTATAGGTTGGGATTTGGTAACACAAAGCTCTATGAATCGCTATTATATGGGCAAGAACAGATCGTGGGACTATTATGTTTCGCTTTATTATAATCCTGACAATGGACATATTGCGAGTTATGATCCTACAACTGGAAGCCTTTTTTGTATGCGCAGTCGAATCACAAGCACCCAAGATTGGAATTGGGTTGATTGGGTTTCTTGTGATGATACACCTTCAGGTAGAAATAACGCGACTTTTTGGGGTATGGATTTGATGAATAAGAATGGGGGAGTGATAAAGGATTTTAAAGGCAATGCTTTAAGAGTTACTAGATATGGTTCTAATTGGGGCGTGCCCTATACTGCTAAACCTGCTTTTTTAAAAAGCGATACTACTCATAGTCCCACTTCTGAATTTAAAGTTGAAAAAGATTTGCTTGATTGGATACGCTATGCTGATGGAAATGTAAGCAAAACCCTACATTATTGCCCTGCTCCAGGAATAAGTACTCAAAAGCGAGTAAAAAGAGATTTACCTTCTGATTTTTCGCTCAATCAAGATTGGATAAGGCGTCTGTATGACATAGCTGTTTCTACGGATGGAAGCGCTCCTATTGCCGGAAGGTGTGGAGTGTGTCTATTGCATTCTTATCAAATGTTAGGGGAATTGGGTCAATATTATCCCCATAGTCCGCTTTCAAGCGGGGGTTATTTTTTTAATACCGCTGCAGGCGTAAATCCTTTTGTCTCTTTCTCTCACAGAAATTCTTTACTTTATGATAGCTTGATGGATATGACCCATTGGTTTGGTCGACCACTTCTTCCGGGAGATAATGCGTTTTATAGAGATATGGATATTATTTTGGCTTCTTCGATTTCAATGCTTTCTCAATACGATTGGACACTGACGCATAGGGCTTTAAATCGTCAAGAAATTGTTACGGCCTTAACCTCTCTTTTCAATGCTCCAAGCGGTAGGGCGTGGATAGCCGTTGTAGTCAGACGTGCCCCTGATGGGAGTATCAATAACCACGCCACACCCATTATTGCCACGCAACAAGGGTTAGTTGTGATTCCTACAAATACAAATATGCCTTTTACGGCTTTCACCGAATTGATAGCACCTGTAAATAGTGCCCAAGCATTGGTGGATAGGCTTACTAGAAGAAGCTCAGGGAGTTATACCTTAAACGGAGTAGCTTTATTTGCAATGAGGGATTTTTATACAGATTCTCTTGATAGGGAAATTTCCAATCATAGTTGCACAGGAGATGGGGAAGATAGACGTGGGAGTGGTCTTTTTCCTTCAGCAGCATCAGTCAATCAGTGTGTAAGTGGCAGATGTGCTTTGAGCCAATAGATTCTAAGCAAACCATCTTGCCTGAGAGATTTAAGATTTGTTCTGATTCAGCCTTTCTTTAACAAACGCGTCTTTTATCGACTCTTGGGTAATTTAAGGCGAAGTCTCTTGAGAATCTATCTAAATAGTAATGTAGTTTTGGAATGACTATAAACGACAAAATATTTTATTTTGTCGAGATTTGTTTAAGGTGGCATTACTATGAATTCTAGTGGAAAATTGGTAAGTTTGGAACGTATAGTTTTAATTTGAACTACGTGGCAATCAATGATTTTTAACAATCCTAATGGTATACTTCAAATAACTGCCTTAGATTCAAGCACAGACAAATCAATCTTTTTTAACCTCAAATTATAGTTATTACCGCTTAAAAACAGAACGCAAGTTCAAGGAGCGTGCATAATAAGACCTTAAAGAATGTGAAAATACGATGCTAAAATGTTTATGCGTGGTTGTATATTTTATTTTTACGTTTTAGGCAGTTATTAAATTCTTCTATGCTAAAATAGTACGGCGATATCAAGTTGTGATGGGGGTGGTTTTAGGCAGTTATTAAATTCTTCTATGGTAAAATTAGTTTTTTGCTTATTTGATATCGAGGCGTTGTTTTAGGCAGTTATTAAATTCTTCTATGCTAAAATTCATTTTTTTTATTGTGTTCTTGTTTCGAAGTTTTAGGCAGTTATTAAATTCTTCTATGCTAAAATCAAATTCTCTTTTAAAAATAGAAAAATATGGTTTTAGGCAGTTATTAAATTCTTCTATGCTAAAATCAAATTTTTAACGAGGTTAAAGAAGAATTTGTTTTAGGCAGTTATTAAATTCTTCTATGCTAAAATAGATGTACGAACTTCGTTAAATATGTGGAAGTTTTAGGCAGTTATTAAATTCTTCTATGCTAAAATACAATTATCCTAACGGTGCTCATTCGTTCAGTTTTAGGCAGTTATTAAATTCTTCTATGGTAAAATGGACTGCAAGCCCATTTAAACATTTTTTGAGTTTTAGGCAGTTATTAAATTCTTCTATGGTAAAATTCAATAATTCTTTTGCCTCTTGATAATCTTGTTTTAGGCAGTTATTAAATTCTTCTATGGTAAAATACACCTCTATCAAATCATTGATATTAGGGATATACATAGAATAAAATGATAAAAAATATGCTATAATACACACAGAAGATTTTAATAACTG
>NZ_MLAQ01000009.1 GCF_002272895.1 Helicobacter sp. 12S02232-10 | reverse complement strand
GTGCAATGAGTATTTTTTTAATTTCAAATAGTCTATATGCAGATGATATTGATGAACAAATCCAAAAACTTGAAAAAGAAAATAAGCTTTTAGAATTAAAACAAAAGCAAAAAGAACTTCAAGCAGGCATAACAAATCAAAATCAAAACGATAAAGCAGATAAAGCAAATCAATCTAAAAATGCAAAACAAAATTCGAAAAATGGTTTTTCAGTGGGGATTGAGGGAAATTTGGGGGGTGTAAATAATGTCATACATCCATCTGACTTTAGTGCTGTAGCTGTTACTGCCACTACTTTTGATTTAGGCTTGATGGGAGCTTACCAACATTATTTTGGACAGAGTCAAAGACACGGTATCAAGGTTTCAGGGCATCTCTATTCGGGATTTGGAAATAGTTGGGATTTTACTTTAAATACACCTATAGGAGACGAAAAAGCAACAATTTCTTATATTCCTGTCAAGATTGGGCTTGATGTAAAATATCTATGGGATTTTTTAGAAAGAGGCAAGCACACTTTGGGACTCAATGTGGGAGTGGGATATCAGGAGGATATGTATTTTGGTGGAAAGACAAATACAAATAAGAATTTAAATTCTATTTATTCAGGATTTTTTTATGGTGTGATCGGCTTGCATTATAGCTATAATACGAACCATCAGTTTGAATTGATGTGGAGAGGCGGGGGGTCTTCAAGCAAAGATGTGAGAACTACCATTGATAACAGTTATATAGATCAAACATTGCTTTCACATTCCTATCTGACCTTTAATTATGCCTACAGGTTTTAGTGGTTTTAATCAATATTTAAAAATAACAAAGGATAAAAAAATAAAATTCGAAGCATTTTCAAAAAATAGGGTATAAAGCCCTATCAAGGAATGAAATGTTTTGTTTTAGAGGATTCTAAATCACATTTTTTCATTAAGATTTTTGTCAAAGTAAAAGGTCATAAAATGTTCGTAGGTGTAAGTTGGCAATTAGTGTCGCTACCTATTTTCCAATTACTCCTTTGTTATCAATAAGAGGTTCTTTAATAATGTGGCAGATATTTACCATATTCTTTCTATAATATATTCAGTAGATAAATTTAATTTTAAGTCTTTTATTTTTGTTTCCAAAAAATCTGATTTTTTCACAGAATTCAAATATGCTATAATTCTCGCAGATAAAAAAGGCGGCGAATGGGGATAGATTTTAATAATAATTTGCTTATGCTCGCACCCTTGGCGGGCTATACCGATCTTCCTTTTAGAAGTGTGGTGAAAAAATTTGGTGTTGATATTACCGTGAGCGAGATGGTTAGTTCGCATGCTCTTGTCTATGCCAATAAAAAAACACAGCAAATGATTGAAAAATCTCCTGATGAAAATCCCTATTCTGTACAGATTGCAGGTTCTAAGGAAGAGATCGTTAAAAAAGCAGTTGTATTGCTCAATCAAATACAAGGGATCGATATTATTGATTTTAATTGTGGTTGTCCTGCTCCAAAAGTTGCCAATCACGGCAATGGTAGCGGTCTTTTGAAGGATTTGGAACATTTGGTGAAGATTTTAAAAATTATCAAAGAAAATACCAATAAGCCCTATACAAGCGTAAAAGTTAGACTTGGTTTTGATAAAAAAATTCCTCTTGAGATCGCTTATGCCCTCAATGATGCTCCTATAGACTTCGTCGTCGTCCATGGTCGCACAAGAAACGATGGGTATAAAAAAGATAAGATTGATTATGAAAGCATTCGAAAAATGAAACAAATCCTAAATGTTCCCTTGATTGCTAATGGCGAGATCACAGATGTTCAAAAAGCGAAACAGGTTTTAGAATTTACAGGGGCAAATGGCGTAATGATAGGCAGAGCAGCTTTGACCGCTCCGTGGATATTTTGGCAGATAAAAAATAACACATCAGAACTTCCTGCTATACTTAAAAAGGAACTTGTGTTAGAACATTTTGATGCTATGGTAGATTTTTATGGGGACAGAGGAGTTGTGATGTTTCGAAAAAATTTACACGCTTATGCCAAAGGGCATAGTGGGGCAAGTGAGTTTCGAACTAAAGTGAATGCAATGCTTTCTCCCAAAGAAATGAGAGAAAGCATTATGGAGTTTTTTGATGAAAGCATTATTGCAAACAATTTGCCCTTGTTGGTGGAATTAAATAAAAAAAGCGTATAGCGATGAAGAAAGGTTAAAATGCGATACTTATTTTTATGTGTAATGATTTTACCTCTTTTTGCTGTGCAAAATAATCTATTTACGAGTTTTGGAGTCGGAACAGGAGCCAGCTATAAAACTGATTTTTGGCAACAAACGACAAAAGATAACAGCAGTTGTGCGGGTGGGACTTGCATAGGAAATAAAACAAGCGGGAGTTATGCTGGAAAAAAAGGCATTTCTTTTGAAGCATCCATTGGAGATGAAGTTTTTTTTGATAAATATTATATTACAGGATTGCGGGTTTATGCAAGTGCAGAGTATGCTACTGTTTCTTTAGGGGGATTGATAAGTAGTAGCGAGCAAGATGGTAAGAATAAGGAATTTACTACCATTACGGGATTTAAACCAGATGGTAGCCCTATTATAGAGAAAGTTCCTATGAAACCGGTGCCTGCTCCCCAAAATGAACTTTTTAATAATGGCATTTGGATGACTTATGGAGTTAATCTTGATTTTTTTGTCAATCTTCCGTTAGATATTTTGATAAGAAAATTATTTTGGAGCAAAATGCCATTTTTTAAAATTGGTGTCTATGCCGGTGGGGGAGTTGAGTATGCAATGTTGAGGAGTAATTCTTGGGAGAATAATGCTGCCAAAAAAAATGATAAATTTTTTGCCTCAGGTAGTGGATTTTTTGCTAATATCGGAGGTTCCATCTATTTGGGTAGCCATAATCGTATCAATATTGGGATGAAAATACCTTATTATACGCTAAATGCACAAAATTGGTATGATTTTGGTGATTCTGATCCGTGGAAGCAACAGCTTGTGCGACAAAATTTTGATATTTCTCGCACAAGGGAAATGCATATCAGCTACACTTATCTATTTTGATTCTTCTTCGTAACTAAGACTTTTTGAATCTTGAATTTTTTTAATTCTATCCATAATAGTTCCTCTACTTCCTGTTTGCAGGGATTTATTGGCAGTATCGTATCGATTTTGGAGTGTCTGAATGCCTTTGCCTATCTCATCCATATAACCACAAAAAGTAGTCATTTTTTCTTTGAGAGCTTCAAGTTTGGCAATAATACTGCGATAATCTTTGTCAATTTGTTCGTTTTTCCAAAGGTTGGCTATGGTCATTAAAATAGACATTAAGGTGCTTGGAGAAGTGATAACAATTCTGAGATTATAAGCTTTGTTAAAAAGTTCGGCATCTGCACGCATTGCTTCAATGAAAGCCCCCTCAATAGGGATAAACATAATTGTAAAATCAGGACTTTTGCCATCAGTGAGCAGATGGTATTTTTTCTTCCCAAGTTCATTAAAGTGAGTATAGATATTTGCCAAAAGATTCTTGATGTTTTTATCGGCTTCTTCTTTTGTTTCAGAAGCAACCAAAGCATCATAAGCATTCAAATTAAGCTTGGAATCTATGACGATTATTCTATCATCAGGAAGATTGATGATGATATCGGGTTGGAAGTGTTTGCCTGAAGCTTCATCGATAAAATCAACCTGTTTGCGATAGTTTTGTCCTTCTATAAACCCATTTTTTTCCAACATTGATTCTAAAATCATTTCTCCCCAATTCCCGCGTGTTTTACTCTCACCCTTAAGAGCTTTGGTAAGATTGGAAGCTTCTTTGGAGATGGTTTCATTGAGTTCTTTGAGAAGCTTGATTTCTGTGATTAAGCTTACTCTTTCTTTTGTTTGTTCATTTTTTAAGATTTCAAAAGCGTCTTTGAAATCCTTGATTTCTTTTTGAAGAGGAGCAAGAGTTTTTGTTTGGGAATTATAGAAATCTTGAGTTTTGTTTTCGAGGATTTTTTGACTCAGATTTTCAAATTCAAGTTTAAGTTCCTTTTTGATTTTTTCAGTGTCTTGAAGATCCCTTTTAAGGGATTGGAATTTTTCATTCTCATCAATAAGACGCTTTTCATAATATTCTTTTTGTGTTTGCGCTTTTTCTTGTTCGTTGATAAGTGTATTTTGCCAATATTCTTTTTGATTAGAAAAATCGTTTTTGAGTCCAATCAATCTCATTTTGAGACTGAAAACATAAAACACCAAAAGCAAAGTAAGGATGAATAAAAAAATAGATGAGATAAAAAGTATTGACAAAATATTCCTTTAAATAGTTCTTGGACTTTTAAGGACTATGATGAGTCCAGGCAAGGCAAAAAGTGTTGCAAAGATAGGATTAAAAACAATTCCAAAATGTGCAAATACAACTCCCCCGATAAAAGAGGCTAAGGCAATGCCGACATTAAAGGAGGCTTCATTAATACTGATTGAGCTGTCCATAAAATCGGGAGTGTATTTTTGGGCGCTCATCATTGCAAAAGTTTTGAGAGGAGAAATACCTGCAAAAGCAAAAAAACCCATTACGCATAAATTGATAATGACGGCTGTTTGCCAATAAGCACTCAAGCTTACAAGTGCATAAACGATTACTTGCCCGAATAAAATAATGCGCAACGCCATAATAGAGCCTTTTGAATCTGTCAGTTTGCCCCCGAAAAGATTCCCGATGATTGCACAGATTCCATATAAAAGCAAAATAAATCCGATCATTTTTTTATCAAAACCACTAATATTAAGTAGCATATCTGCAATGTAAGTATAAAGAACGAAAGCTGCGCCACAAGTGCATATGGTGATTGCATAAGCTTTGAGTAAAGGCGGGACTTTGAGTGCAAGGAAAAGGTGTTTTATTTTTGTGGGCGAACCTGCTAAGTTGTTTGGCATAATTATCAAGACGCTTATAAAAGCTATGCTTGTAAGAATAAAAATCAGAAAAAATACAGCTTGAAATCCAAATATCTGTCCTATAAAAGTTCCTAGAGGTACGCCTGTTACCAAAGCCACTGTAAGCCCTGATACCATAATACTTAAAGCTTGGCTTTGTTTTCCCTCTTTGGCGACTTTTACGGCAGTGATTGTGGCGATTACAAAAAATACACCGTGCATAAAACCTGCTACTAACCTTGCTAAAAGCGTAGTATAAAAATTATTGCTTAAGGCAATGAGAAGATTAGCAAGCGCAAAAATACCCAGATTGATCAAAAGTTGTTGTTTGCGATTTAGATGGCTTAATGGAATGGTAAGGAGTGGAGCGCCGATTACCACTCCGATCGCATATAAAGTTACCAACCAGCCGGCAGTAGGTTGGGTAGTGTGAAAGTATTTGGCGATGTCGGGCAAAATACCTGCTACGATAAATTCGGTTACACCCATACAAAAAGAGCTTAAGGCTAAGGCTAAAATGGCCTTATTGGAAGAATCAAGTTTCATATTATTATCCGATGGGTTGTTTTTATTTTAAGTTTGGGATTGTATCTGAAAAATTCTGTATTCTAAATATAGCTTTTTAATGTTAAAATAAAATATTTAAAAGGGGTATTTTGGGAAAGTTTTTTTTCGGTTTTTTTATATTTAGCACTTTTGTCTTTTTATTTGCTGACACTCCTGTCAAGACCAATAAGAATGATATTGTCGGGGGGATTGCTATTACTGTTAATGGTGATCCTATTACGCTTTATCAAATCGAGCAGGCGCAAAAAGATTTAAAGATCTCCAAGAAGAAAGCGATTGATATGCTTATTGCTCAAAGGATTAAGGCTCAAGAAATCAAGCGTCTTAATATCAATGTTGATGATTCAAGAATAGAAGAAGAAATAGAAAATATTGCCAAACATAATGGAATGGATAGGGATAATTTCGTTAGTGCATTGATTAATCAGGGAATAAATTATGGAAAATATAAGGATGAACTCAAAGAACAGATACAAACCCAAGAGCTTTTGAGGAATGTTTTGCTTTCTAATGTCAATACTGCAGGGGAGACAGAAATGCGTGAATATTATAATAAGCACAAAGAAGAGTTTAGCATTCCTAAGGAGGTTGAAACAATCCGTTACGTTTCAAAAGATCCTGAAGCCCTTAAAAAGGCACTTGGGAATCCGATGATGAAAATCTCAGGAGTCGATCGAGGTGAAGAAAAAATTTCTTTGGAAGCTTTAAATCCTCAGGTTGCTCAAGTATTTATAAAAACCGATAAAAATGCTTTCACACCTATTTTGAATGCCGGAGAAGGAAGCTATGTATCGTTTTTCATCAAAGATAAAATCGGACATATAGAAGTTCCTTTTGAACAGGCCAAGAATTTTATTGCACAAAAATTAGTGGAAGGTTCTCAAGATAGAATTTTAGACGAATATTTTGAAAAAATAAGGGTAAAAGCGAAAATCAACATCATAAGAGAATAAATTGAGAGACATTGCTTTTATTTACAGAGATCCTTTGTTTGGGATCACGATTCTAATTGCCATCATTGCCATTGTGGCTTTGGCTGATTATAGTCGCAATCGCTATCGCTCCAAAAAACGTTCGCAATCTTTGAAAAATCTTGCTAAATCTTATGAATATGCTGGTCTGAATGAGGGCGTGATGGAATTTTTATCCCTCGCTCATAATCCTGCTCCTACATTAATGTTTTTAGCTCAAATTTATGCTAAAAGCGGGGATAGCGAACAAGCAATAAAAATTTATCTAAGTATGTTGGAAAAAACTTCAGAATCAAAAGATAAGATTCCTATTTTGGAAGCTTTGGGCATCACTTATTTTAATGCAGGATTTTTGCAAAGAGCTAAAAACATATTCCTTGAAGTCCTTAAAAGTTATCCTAGAAATTCGGGCGTTCTTTCTTATTTGATGCGTACTTATGAAAGTATGGGCGAATATAAAAAGGCTTTGGAAGTTTTGGATTGTTTAGATGAGCTTGAGTTTGGATCGGACTCTAAAAATAATGAAATAACAGATAATAAGAACTACTTACATCTGATGATGCTCATCAATGAGAATTTTTTATCTTTAAGTCAAAAGCAAAACCAAATAATTGCACTTATACAACAAGCTCCTTCGCTTCAAAAAATGGCACTTCATTATCTGAAAACTTATAATCAATCTTTATTTTGGGAACAAGTTGCTTTTTTAAAAAATGCGCGGAATTTCGTTGATTTGCTTTGGGAATTCCCAAAAGAAAAGATACCTTTTGAAATTTTAAAGGATTCTCAAAGCGTTTTAGATATTTATCGTGCCAAAGGTTATGTCAATGATAAAAAAGAATGTGATGTTTTTGAGTTGGAGGTTTTGCGTATCCTATCTTTAGAATCCTTGCATTTTAAGGGTAGTATCGATTTTGAATACCGCTGCCATAATTGCAAAAGTATTTTTCCTTTTGATTCCTATCGTTGCCCGACTTGCTCTGCACTTGGAATGATGGATTTGATTTTAAAATTGCGTGAGATTAAGAACCAATGAAGCAAATCAATATTTTTTGCGATGGATCTTCTCTTGGGAATCCTGGACCTGGTGGGTATTGCGGTATTTTACAGTATGGAGAAAATGAACGCATTATTCAAGGTGGAGAAAAGATGACAACAAACAATCGAATGGAATTAAAAGCAGTCAATGAATCTCTTAAGTGCCTTAAAGAACCCTGCAAGATCAGTCTTTATAGCGATTCAAAATATGTTTGTGATGGTATCAATCTTTGGTTGAATGCTTGGGTGAAAAAAAACTTTTTAAAGGTGAAAAATCCTGATTTATGGAAACAATATCTCATTCTTTCTGGACCCCATTCTGTTCAAGCTATTTGGATCAAGGGACATAGCGGGCATATTGAAAATGAAAGATGTGATCAAATTGCTAAATCTGAAGCTTTAAAATATAAAAAGGATGAAAATGGACAAACCAAGTGATCCCTGCGTGCTTGAAGAAACGATTGGCTATGTATTTCAAAATAAGGCGCTTTTCTTAGAAGCACTCACTCATAAAAGTTGCAAGAAAGTCCCCAATAATGAAAGATTGGAGTTTTTGGGTGATGCTGTTTTGGATTTGGTTGTTGGGGAATTTTTGTTTTGCAAATTTCCTCAGAGTGCAGAGGGAAACCTTTCTAAAATGCGCGCAGCGATTGTGAATGAAAAAGGTTTTATGAATCTGGCTAAAATAATCAATTTAGGGAGATATCTGCATATTTCTTCCAGTGAAGAATCCAATAAGGGCAGGGGTAAATCTTCAATTTTATCAAATGCTTTTGAAGCTTTAATGGGAGCGATTTATTTGGAGACTGGGTTGGAAAAAGTACGCGAGATCGTTTATATTCTTTTGGAAAAAGCTTACCCGAATATGGATTTTGAGAGCTTGTTTGTTGATTTTAAGACGGCTTTACAAGAACTCACGCAAGCGAAATTTTCCCAAATTCCCGAATATGTCTTAATCAATGAAAGCGGTCCTGATCATCATAAAGAATTTGAAATAGCTTTATTAATTGAGGGAAAAGAATATGCCAGAGCTAAGGGAGGAAGCAAAAAAGACGCCCAACAAAATTGTGCAAAAATTGCCTATATGAAGCTAAAAAAGGATTGAAATATGAATACGTTTGGGGAAAGATTTAGGCTGACAACGTTTGGAGAATCTCACGGAAGTGGCATTGGTTGCGTGATTGATGGAGTGCCTGCAGGACTTAGAATTGATGAAAATTTTATTGCTTTGGAAGTAGATAGACGCAGGGGTGGCAAAAATGTTTATTCTACAGGGCGCAAGGAAGCTGATGAGGTAGAAATTTTAAGTGGTGTTTTTGAAGGATTTAGTACAGGCACTCCCATTGCTTTATTGATAAGAAATGCTGATGCTAGAAGTAAGGATTATGAAAGTATCAAATCAATTTTTCGACCCGGACACGCTGATTGGACTTATTATCAAAAATATGGCATTAGAGATTATCGAGGCGGAGGTAGAAGCTCTGCGAGAGAAACTGTGGCTAGAGTGGCAGGCGGGGCGATCGCAAAAATGCTTCTTGATGAGGTGGGGATAATTTGTGAAAGCGGCATTTATGCTATTGGTGGGGTAAAGGCTAAAATTTTGGATTTTGAAAACGCTGCTCAAAGTGAAATTTTTGCCTTAGACAAAGAGGTTGAAGAAGAGCAAAAAGCACTCATAAAACAGGCAAGAAATTCTCATAATAGCGTCGGTGGTGTTGGTATTGTTCGCGCTAGAGGAAAAAAGGGAAATATGATTGCTGGGCTTGGGGAACCGATGTATTATAAGTTAGATGGAGCAATTAGTGCAGCAATGATGGGGTTAAATGGTGTGAAAGCGGTTGAAATTGGAGAAGGTATGAGAGCTTCAGAGGTTTTTGGAAGCCAAAACAATGATCTGATGGATAAGGGAGGTTTTTTAAGTAACCATTCCGGAGGTGTTTTGGGTGGGATAAGCAATGGGAATGAGATAGTCATAAAAGTTTATTTCAAGCCTACGCCAAGCATCTTTTTAGAACAAAAAACGCTTGATATAAATGGAGAGAATGCTATTTGCAGGCTTAAGGGCAGACACGATCCTTGTATTGCAGTTCGAGGAAGTGTAGTGTGTGAAAGTATGCTTGCATTGGTTTTGGCTGATATGCTTTTGTTGCATTTGAGTGCAAAGATGGAAAATATTAAAAAGATATACGGATAAAATCCATTGGAGGTTGATATTTCTTGGCTGATTTTTGATTTTTTTATTCAGAGACTGCATTATTTTAGTGAGTTTTGACCCGCAAAATCTAAGGATTTTGTTATCTTAATTAAAGTATATTAAGCTTTTTATTGGATTTGGAGCTGCAATTCACGATTGGCAATCTGAACTATCCTATGCAAAGGCTGCTTATGAGACATTTTTTGACGTTGAGAGATTTCAATAAAGAAGAGATTCTTGATATTTTGGATTTGGCTATCAGCATTAAGAAAGATTTTCTTCAAAATCACTCCGTTTTTTTGATGCAGAATAAGATTTTGGCAATGATATTTGAAAAAAATTCCACGCGTACAAGAGTGAGTTTTGAAGCTGGGATTTATCAGCTTGGCGGTATGGGGATGTTTTTGTCGAGTAAAGATATTCAACTAGGCAGAGGCGAACCCATTAAGGATACTGCAAGAGCAATCGGTTCGATGGTGGATATGATAATGTTGCGTACTTATGCACAGGAGAGACTTGAAGAATTTGCACATTATTCCCCTGTTCCTGTGATTAATGGGTTGAGTGATTTGTTTCATCCTGCTCAATTACTGACTGATTATCTTACGATGATAGAATGTGGCATTTATGTCCCTGAAAGAGTTTATGATATCCCCCATATAGGGCTTCCTAAGGTTGCTTATGTTGGAGATGGAAACAATATGGCCAATTCTTGGTTGATGTTGGCTTCAAAAATTGGGTTTGAACTTCGTATCGCTTGTCCAAAGAATTATATGCCTGATGCAAAAATTTTATCTCAAGCGTTTGAATTTGCAAAGGAAAGTGGTGCTCATATTGTTTTAACCCATTCTCCGCAAGAGGCTGTTGTAGGGGCAAACGTGGTAACTACAGATACTTGGGCTTCAATGGGGCAGGAAGATGAAAAAGAGATCAGGCAAAAAATATTTAAAGAGTATTGTGTTAATGAGGTTTTGATGAGTTTGGCTGATAAAAATGCCATATTTTTACATTGTTTCCCTGCATATAGGGGTCAAGAAGTCAGTGAAAGCATTTTAGAGGGGAAACAAAGCAGGGTTTTCAAAGAAGCACAAAACAGGCTTCATACGCAAAAGGGGATTATGGTATGGCTACACAAAAACAGAGCGTAAAATCTTTGGCTTCTTTGCATCAACAAGAGGCGATGTATCGAAGTTTAGAATCAGGGAATAATCAAGTCAAGGCTAAAAAAATTGATGCCACAAAAGTTCTTCTAGAACTCCAAAAAGGAGAGTTTAGCTCTCAAGAAGCTTGGTTTGTAAAGGATGAAAATAATCAGGAATATGTAATGATCCCTGAAGCCTTACTTAAAAATATTGTCCAAACAATCAGAAAGGCTTATGAGGATAAATTGAAAGTTGAGCTTGAGAGAGACATTGCCACACATACGCCCATTGATTTTGAAGACGTGATGGCAGTTGCGGTTAAAAAGCTTGAGACTTTTCGCAAAAGTGATGGAAGTTTGCCTCGAATTGACACGCATTCTTTTGTTGAACAGATCAAAAAGGAACATCCAAATTTGTTTTTTGATCTTGACGATTATTTTCGCAAGCAAAAATCTTTTAATCAATGAATGTTGTGGTGATAAGAAATGATCGACTTTAAAAAATTTGTTAAATATTCCAAGTCCGGTCCAAGATATACAAGTTATCCTACGGCCGTAGAGTTTAATTCAAGTTTTGATAACGAAGCGCTCAAAGCTTCTTTTGAACGCAATGATAATATAGATGCCTATTCTAAAGAAAAACTTCCTCTTTCTCTTTATGTGCATTTACCATTTTGTAGGAGTGCGTGTTATTTTTGCGGGTGCAATGTAATTTATACTAGCAAAGAAGATAAGAAGGATCGTTATATTATTTATCTCCAAAAAGAGCTTGAGATTCTTAAAAAGTGTATGAATACCAATCGTGAGGTCGTTCAGTTTCATTTTGGAGGAGGAACGCCCACTTTTTTTGACAGCACTCAGCTTAGAGAAGTCATCAGACTTGTCAGAGAGGCTTTTCCTAATTTTGCTTCGAATGCTGAAATCAGTTGTGAAATTGATCCTAGGCATTTTAATCGAGATCAAATGCAAGTTCTGAAACTCGGCGGTTTTAATCGCTTGAGTTTTGGCGTTCAAGATTTTGAACCAAAAGTGCAGGAAGCAGTCCATCGCATTCAAGGGATTGATTTTGTCCAAAACTCTGTTATGCTTGCGCGTGAATTCGGGATCAATTCAATCAATTTTGATTTAATTTATGGACTTCCTTTTCAAACTAAAGAAACTTTTGAGGAAACTCTTAAAAAAGTTGTGAGTTTATCTCCGGATCGCTTAGCAGTGTTTAATTACGCTCACGTGCCGTGGATGAAAAAAACGATGCGTAAAATTGATGAGACGACGTTGCCCACTCCTGATAATAAACTTGCAATTTTAGAGCATACGATAGAATTTTTGGAAAATAGAGGGTATAAAATGATTGGTATGGATCATTTTGCCAAGATGACAGACGAGCTTTATTTGGCGAGTCAAAAAGGTGAATTACGTCGGAATTTCCAAGGCTATACTACACGTGGTTTTTCTCAGACTATAGGGATTGGGCTTACAAGCATTGGTGAGGGAAAGGATTACTACACTCAAAACTACAAAGATATGCAGAGTTATGAAAAAGCCATTGATAGCGGGATTTTGCCTGTTGAGAGAGGGGTCAGACTTACAAATGAGGATATTATCAGAAAAGAAGTCATTATGGGTTTGATGAATAATTTGCGATTGGATTTTA
This sequence comes from Helicobacter sp. 12S02232-10, assembly GCF_002272895.1. Classification (NCBI taxonomy): domain Bacteria; kingdom Pseudomonadati; phylum Campylobacterota; class Epsilonproteobacteria; order Campylobacterales; family Helicobacteraceae; genus Helicobacter; species Helicobacter sp. 12S02232-10. The sequence continues at coordinate 73,568 of NZ_MLAQ01000009.1, read as the reverse complement.
AAAGTATTGAAGAAAAATTTCATATCAATTTTAAAGAGCATTTTAAAAGCGAATTGGAGGCTTTAAAAGAATATGAAGGCACAGATTTAATTTCACTCACCGATGAGGGAATTTATACAAGCCCGACAGGCGGGATGTTGATTCGCAATATTGCAATGGTTTTTGATGCATATTTAAATAAAATTCCCCTAGATAAAAGAAGATTTAGCAAAACGGTGTGAGATGGGTCTGCTTGATTTTAAAACAATCTCACAAGCTTGTGTAAAGTGTGGCAAATGCATTCCTACTTGCACTATTTATCAAATAAATCGTGATGAAAGCACTTCTCCAAGGGGTTTTTTGGATCTGCTTGGTGCTTATGAGCGGGGCGATTTGGAGTTAGATAAGAATGCTAAAAATATTTTTGAGTCTTGTTTTTTATGCACTACTTGCGTACAGACTTGCCCAAATACATTACCTGTGGATGTGGCGATTGAAAACATTCGCATAGATATTGCGAAAAAATATGGTATTGCTTGGTATAAGAGGACATTTTTTTATCTGCTCAAACACCGCGTTTTAATGGATTTTGTTTTTTCTTTTGTCTATTTTATTTCTCCTTGTGTGTTTCAATCCAATTTGGCTAAAACTAAAAATCGTTTTCGCTTTTCTTTGCCAAAAATGGGAAAAAGAACAGTATTTCCATTTTTATCTAAAAGTTTTTTGCAACGATATCAAGGAGAGATTATTCCAAAACAAAGCGTGAAAAATCTTACTCTTAAATATAATAAAGTAGCAATTTTTATTGGTTGTTTGAGTAATTACAACTACAAAGGTGTTGGAGAAAGTTTGCTTTTTATCCTCGATAGGCTTGGAGTAACGGCTTTGATTCCAAAACAAGAGTGTTGTGGCGCCCCTGCTTATTTTAGCGGGGATATTAAAAGCGTGCTTTATTTGATCAAAAAAAATATAACTCATTTTGAAGGGTTTATTGATGAGGTAGATGCTATCTTGATTCCTGAAGCAACTTGTGCAGCAATGTTGATTGAGGACTGGAAACACGCTCTTATGGAAGATGAAGAGGGTGAGAGCTGGCTAAAAAGGCTTGAAGTATTGATTCCAAAGATGAAGATGGCAAGTCTTTGGCTTTATGCACACACTCCCCTTGAATCACTTCTTACTAAGACACCTTTTAAAGAAACTACCATTACTTATCACGATCCTTGTCACGCAAAAAAGGTGTTAGGTATCTATAAAGAACCTAGAGAGCTTTTGAAAAAAAATTATTCTTTGATAGAAATGAGTGATTCAAGCAGGTGTTGTGGTTTTGGAGGTGTGAGTATGCAGAGTGATAAATATGATTTGGTTTTAAAGGCTGCAATTCCAAAAGCACAGATGATTGAGCAGAGTGGGGCTAAAATCGTAAGTGCAGAATGTAGTGCTTGCAGAATGCAGATTGATAATGCGATGGATCATAGCGGGGTAGAAGCAGAATTTTTACATCCACTTGAGCTTATTGCAAAGGCTTTGGGAAAAATTTAAGAATTTTATATAATTTGTGAATGATTGCAGTTTGTTTTTATTGTCTTTTATTTTTCTCGTATTCATAATCTAACAATCATTAAGCGCAGTGTTTTTTGTTTGAGAGTGACAAAATTTAATCAATAAAATTTTTGCACAAGTTGTTTCTAAAAAGTATTTAAACAATTTTAAAATAGTCGATATATCTCTCAACCAAGCAAGGATGCTTTGGATAAAATAACAAGGAGTTACAAAATGGCTTTTCAAGTCAATACAAACATTAATGCATTGAATGCACACGCACAAGCTGTTGTTACACAAACAAACATCAAAAATTCTCTTGAGAAATTAAGTTCTGGTCTTCGAATCAATAAGGCTGCAGATGATGCTTCTGGTATGATTATTGCAGATAGTTTGAGATCTCAAGCAAGTGCTTTGGGTCAAGCTATCCAAAATACAAATGATGGTATGGGGATCATTCAGATTGCTGATAAAGCGATGGATGAGCAGTTAAAGATTCTTGATACAATTAAAGTGAAAGCTACTCAAGCTGCTCAAGATGGTCAGACCACTGAATCAAGAAAAGCGATTCAATCAGACATCATTCGATTAATTCAAGGGCTTGATAGTATCGGTAATACAACTTCTTACAATGGTCAAGCATTGCTTTCAGGTCAATTTACCAATAAAGAATTTCAAGTAGGGGCTTATTCAAATCAAAGTATCAAAGCTTCCATCGGCTCAACAACTTCTGATAAAATAGGACAAGTAAGGATTGCTACAGGAGCTTTGATTACAGCTTCAGGAGATGTGAGTCTTACATTTAAACAAGTTGATGGCGTTAATGATGTTAAGATTGAAGCCGTAAAAATCTCTACTTCTGCAGGTACAGGACTTGGCGTTTTGGCAGAAGTTATCAATAAAAATACCAATGCTACAGGTGTTCGAGCACAAGCTAATGTTATTACGACTTCCGATCAGGCGATTATGTCTGGTAGTCTTGCAGGCGTGGTTGTTAATGGTATTGCTTTGGGTGATATTGTTGGTATCAAGAAAAATGATAGCGATGGAAGATTGATCGCTGCATTTAATGCAGTAACTTCAGAGACAGGCGTAGAAGCTTACACAGATATTAAGGGTCGTTTAAACTTAAGAAGTGTGGATGGCAGAGGAATCGATCTTAAAACAACAGCTCCTACTGCTGGTCCTGGAGGTACCACTCCACCGGCTGCAATTACTACGGTAAATGGTGGTCAAGATACAACTACAGGTTCAACAAACTTTGGTCGATTGTCTTTGAGCCGACTTGATGCTAGGGATATTGTTGTGCTATCAGCTGCAGATTCTACAAGTGGTGGATTTTCAGGTATTGGATTTGGAAGTGCTCAGGTAGCTGAAACTACTGTTAATTTAAGAGATGTAACCGGAAATTTCAATGCGGCTGTAAAATCTGCTGCAGGTGCAAACTATAATGCGGTTGTCGCAAGCGGTAATACAAGCCTTGGTTCAGGGGTTACGACTTTAAAAGGCGCTATGGTGGTAATGGATATTGCTGAATCTGCCCAAAAAATGCTTGATAAAATTCGTGCTGACCTTGGTTCTGTTCAAGGACAAATGATCAGTACTGTCAATAACATTACAATTACTCAAGTGAATGTTAAAGCTGCTGAATCTCAAATCCGTGAAGTGGATTTTGCTCAAGAATCTGCAGACTTTAATAAATATAATATTCTTGCCCAATCAGGAAGTTATGCAATGAGTCAGGCAAATGCCGTGCAACAAAATATTTTAAGACTTTTGAGCTAATTTTTGCCCTCTTTGGAGGGCTCTAATGTTTGATTATTCTTCCGCACAAGCTTTTTATTCTCAAAGTCGCTATCAAGAATGTGTTGCTTGTTGCATTCAAATTTTATCTTCCAATCCCTCTGATTTTAAAACTTGGAAACTTTGTGCATTTGCTTTGTATGCTTTAGGGGAAAAATCTAAAGCAATCGAATATCTTAGACATTCATTAAATTTATGTGGAGATGATCTTTTTTCTTGGATCAGTCTTGGAGAGATGTATCGAAAAGTAGGCGAACCTGAAAAAACGATTCAAGTTTTGTCCGCATTATTACCGAATGAAAACGCAAATTTACATTTTAATCTAGCTCGTGCTTACAGTGATTTAAAAGATGATTCTAGGGCGATAAAACATTATCGCATTGTTTTAAAAATAAATCCCAATGACGCTCAAGCATTGCATAATCTAGGGAATCATATGCTTGCACTTAAAGATTTTAAAAGTGCGCTCAGTCTGTTTAAAAAAAGTTTTGAATTAGGCTTTGAAGACGCCGGTATAAATCTTGCCTATGTTTATGGAGCAATTTTTGAGAAAAAAAAGGCGTTGGAGATTTATAAAAATCTAGCAGTGAGGCATTCTCAAGACGCTTATTTTTATTTTAATTATGCGAATACTTTATGGGGGACTTTAGATTTTGAAGAGGCTCAAAAAATGTATCAAAAGGCGATATCACTTTTGCAAGTTCCTATTTTTTATATAAATTATTCGTATTTGCTACTCAGTTTGGGGCATTACCAAGAGGGGTTTAAGTATTATCAAAAACGCCTTTTGTTGCCAAATATTTTACCCCTTAAAATAAATCCTAATTGTTTGAACAGACCTTTTGAGGGTAAAAGTGTTCTTGTTTATCACGAGCAGGGTTTTGGCGATAGTATTATGTTTTCAAGATTTCTTGATCAACTCATTTTAAAAACCAAAGAAGTGAAGATTTATCCCCAAAAGCCTCTTTATGAACTTTTTGCCCTTAAGTGGGGAAAACGCGTGAAGCAGAAGTCTGAAATCGGTGTTTATGAAAGTGCTTTTTCTTTGCTTTCGCTTCCAGCTATTTTGGGTACTACTGAAATCAGATTGGAAGCAGAGCAAGTATTTTTCTCAAAAATCAAAAAGATAGGGGTATTTTTTTCTTCAAATCAAAATTTTGTTTATTCTTCTGATAAATCCATTCCTCCTGAGCGTCTTTTAAAGTCTCTTAAGGGTTTTGATCTTTATTCTTTACAACCTGAAGGTATTGATGAAGGTCTTTGTAAAAAATTTGGTGTGAAAGATTTGTCATTTAAGATTAAAAATTTTAAGGATACTTTGAATGAACTTAAAAAACTTGATTTGCTTGTAAGTGTTGATTCAGCAATCGTTCATTTGGCAGGAACATATCAGATTCCTACAATCGTGCTTTTACACAAAAAATATGATTGGAGATGGGGAAAGCTTGGGCAGGTTTGGCCGATAAAATCGCCGTGGTATAATAGCATCATAGGAATTGCTCAAGAACATTCAGGGGATTGGGATAGTGTATTACAAATTTTAGAGAGGTATTTAAAAGATGTTTGAAAGCCATAATGTTTTGGCGGCTTTAAAAAAACTTAATTTATTGCGGGATTCTTCAGAATGGTGGTGGCCTGAGGCTCAAACTTTTGAGGTTGTGGTTGGAGCGGTTTTAACGCAAAATACAAAATGGGAAAATGTGGAGAGATGTCTTAAATCTTTGAAGCAATCAGGCATTTTAAACGGAAATGAAAAAAGTTTGGAAAATATTGCTAATATTAACAGAGATGTTTTGATATCTCATATTACTCCTAGCGGATTTTTTAATCAAAAAAGTACACGTCTTATTTTGTTGTGTCAAAATATTTTAAAAGACTTTGGGGGATTTGAAAATTTTGTTTTAAATACGGATCGGGAGTGGCTGCTTTCTCAAAAAGGAATTGGGAAAGAAAGTGCGGATTCTATTTTGAATTATGCTTGCAGAAGAGATGTGATGGTTGTAGATAAATATACATACCGATTTTTATGCACACTTGGAATTGAAATTCCTGATTATGATGAGCTGCAGATGTGGTTCCAGAGGGGTATTGAAGAAAATTTGGAAATGGTTTTTGAGCTTTATTCCAAAGAATTGCCTTTGGCTCAGATTTACTCAAGATTTCACGGCAAAATAGTAGAATTTTCAAAGAAAAAAATAAAATTGGAGCTATGATGATTAAAAACCCGCTAGAGATTTTTGAAGAGATTGCCCATATCCCTCATATGAGTTTTCATACCCAAGAAATGTTTGAATATATTTGCGGTTTTGCTAAAGGTTGCGGTTATAAAATTGAGACTGATAAAGCTAAAAATATTCGTGCTTTTGCTTCAGATTTTCCCGAGTTTTGTTTTCAATCCCATTACGATATGGTAGGTGTAGGAGAAGCATATAAACCTTTAAAGCTTTATAGAGAAGGAGATTTTTTAAAGGCCAAAAATTCTTCTTTAGGGGCAGATAATGGCATTGGGGTAGCCATCCAGTTATATTTAATGCAAAAATATCGTGATTTAGAGTTTTTATTTACTAATGATGAAGAAGTTGGGCTTTTGGGAGCCAAAAATTTGGAATTAAAGATTGCTTGTGATTTGATTGTCAATCTTGATAGCGAAACTTTTGGAGAAATTGTCTTGGGGTGTGCGGGTGGTTATGATATGAGCGTTGTTTTAAATTTGCCCAAAGATCCCTCTTCCTATAAGTTTGCTTACCGCATTTCTTCAAGAGGCTTTAAGGGCGGTCATAGCGGTATTGATATTAATAAAGATATTAAAAATGCCATTGTGAGTTTAGGGGAATTAATTGATAAAACAGAGGGTGGAATTTGTTCTTTTGAAGGCGGAGAAAAAATCAATTCAATTCCAGTCTTTTCGCAGGTTGTTTTAAAAACAAATCAAATTTTGCATTCTTGCAGTGATTTTTTAGTAGAGGAAGTGCAAAGCGAGGATATCCCTTATCAAAAAGATAGATTGCTTGCCTTTATTCTTGGCATCAAAAGTGGCGTTAGAGCTCAATCAGGAGAAGATGTGATAGATTCTGTCAATATTTCTTTGCTCAAACAAACAGATTCTCAAGTAAAAGTTTCTTTGATGGGGCGGGCGAATACTAAAGATTTATTGGAAAAAAATCTTTCAGAAATTAAAGCTTTAGCTTTGCGCATTGATCCAAAAGCAGAGATTGCTATTGATGATTTTTACGCTCCTTGGGAAAGGAATATTGCTGAAGGAGATTCATTTTTAGAGATCGTGAAAAAATCTTTTGGAGATTATTTAGTTAAAGTGTGCCAAATTCACGCGGGGCTTGAGTGTGGAATTTTACAAGACAGACTTGAGAATATGGGCAAAAAGAATCTTAAAATTCTCTCTATAGGTCCGACTATTCTTTCTCCGCATTCTTTGAATGAACGATTGGATATGAAAGCTTTTGAGAAATTTTTTCAAGTGTTGGAGAATTTGATAGAAAATTATAAAATATGGCATTTTAAGGGAAGAAAATGAGGAAATTATTTTTATGTTTTTTATTTTTGGGCAGTATCTGTTTAAATGCAGTCGAACAAGCTTCCGTTTCTGAACAAGAGGAATCTGATAAGCTTGAACAAAAGCAGGAAGACAAAGATTTTGTATTCCAACCCAATCAGCCATCAAAGAATTCTTATGGGGCATTTAGGATAGGTTATGTTTATCAAGATCTTGAATCCAAAAAGATCGAACTTAAAAATGGCAAGAACTCTTATAAGCTTGCTTCAAACAACGCCTATTTTGGTCTTGAGAGAGGTTGGGTCGGAGGTCCAAATAAGATGCTACTAGCCGGAGGTTATTTAGATGCGGGTGCGGGAACAACTTATTATCTTTCTGCTGGGGGTGTTTTTGCTCTTAGGCTTCTTGATGGATGGTTGATTCCAAAAATTTCTATCGGCTATCAACTCCAACATTTGAGTTTGCCTAATGATTCTAGTCAATACAACATTCAATCAGGAGTAGGAACAATTGGACTTTTTGTAAATATTGTTCAAGGCTTTGGGCTTAGTTTTGAGGCAAGGGGAGGGATACCTTTTCATATTGTCAGGAGAGATCAGGCAAATGCCTATGGCCAACCCAAATTTAATATGTATTCTATGATGATCAGCTTTACTTTTTATGATTTTGGTATTTGAGGGATGAAAACTGCTATTTTTTTAATATTGGTATTTTTTCGGTTTGGATTTGCTTGTAGCGGTGATTGTGCTAGTTGCCATTATAAACTTGATTACAAAAACGATATCAGGCATTTGCCGATGTTAGAATGCAAAACCTGTCATACCGATGAAAAAATGTCTAAAATCAATATGGGTGATACCTGTGGGCAGGATTGTTTTGCCTGTCATAATGCTAAGAAACTTGAAGATCCTAAGTTAAAATCTGCTCATCATATCATCAAAAGCTGTATTTCGTGTCATACAAGTTTGGAAAAAAACTCAAAAATCCTTGATAAAAGTATTTTTTTAAAAGATGCACCCAATCCCTTTTTAAATAAATAGTTACTGATTGTATCGGGAAAAGAAAAAATATCGATTTTCTATGGTTTAAAGTCTGTGAATGTGGTAGTATATTCTTTTCACAGGAGGTCATATGCCACAAGACTTATTTGTTGCAAAAAAAACCACCGTTGCTAGAAAGCTTGCTAAAAGTTTGGCTTTTTGGGTTGTGATGGGGATTATTGGGGGCGTGCTTTTAGGTTGTTTTGCACCTGAGATAGGGATTGCCACTAAAGAATGGACGATTGATCCTTTTATTAAAGCGTTGAAATGGTTAATAGGACCCATTATTTTTACGACCATCATCTGCGGCATAGTTGGTTTAGAGAATCTGAAATCTTTGGGAAGTTTGGGGATAAAAACCATCATTTATTTTGAGGTGGTCAGTACATTGGCCTTGGTTGTGGGGGTATTTTTTGGTGAAGCCTTTAAGCCTGGTCACGGAATGAATCTCGATATAAATGCTTTAAATAGTAGTTCTGTTGCAAAATATACTTCTCATATCTCTGAAAATACGGGTTCGTTTAAATCCATTCTTTTGAGTGCAATTCCTGATGATCCGATCACTCCTTTCCTGACGGGTAATACTTTGCAAGTTTTATTTATGGCTGTCATTATTGCGATTGTGATTTCTTTTTTTAGGCAGAATGTTAAAGATAAGGTGATTAAACCTCTTGAGAAAGCTCAAAATTTCTTTTTTAAAATTCTGACAATTTTGATGTACTACAGCCCGATTGCAACTTTTGGAGCGATGGCATTTTTGATTGGAAAATTTGGTTTTGAAACTTTGTTTAATATGGCTTATTTACTTTTTGTAATGTTATTTTCGTGTTTATTTTTTATTTTTGTTGTTTTGGGCATTATCTGTGCTTTAGCCAAGGTCAATGTGTTTAAGTTTATGCGTTTTATCGCCAGAGAGGTTTTGATAGTTTTTGCTACAAGCTCTTCTGAAACAGCTCTTGCTCCTTTAATGAGAAAGCTTGAGCGTGCTGGGATGCATCGAGGATCCGTGGGGCTTATTATCCCAACAGGCTATTCCTTTAATCTTGATTGTACGAATATTTATCTTTCTTTAAGTGTTATTTTTCTTTCCCAAGCATTTGGAATTCCTTTGAGTTTGGAGCAAACAATATCAATGATTATTATTTTAATGGTGGCTTCAAAGGGTGCAGTAGGCGTTACAGGTTCGGGCTTTATTGTTTTGGCAGGTACGCTTCAAGCGATGGGGACAGGTCCTGGCACAATACCGGCAGTTACGGTTGCTGCGTTATTGGGTGTAGATAAGTTTATGAGTGAAATGCGTGCGGTGGGAAATTTATGCGGAAATTCTGTTGCTTGTATGATTGTTTCAATCTGGGATAAGAAAATTGATATGGACAAATTCCGCTATGCACTTGATCATCCTAATGAATTTAGAGTTGTTTAGTTAAAAGAGAACGAATTTACACTAACTTTATATACTTTGACTCATTTTTACCCAAAGGATTGTAATGATTTTTATTGATGCGTGCAAAAGAAAAGAAACGCCTTATACTCCGATTTGGATGATGAGACAAGCAGGAAGGTATTTAAGTGAATACAAAGAAGTTAGAAAAAAAGCCGGAAGTTTTTTGGATTTATGTTTTAATTCCAAGCTTGCAACAGAGGTTACGTTACAGCCTGTAGATATTTTAGATGTTGATGCTGCGATTATTTTTAGCGATATATTAGTGGTTCCTTTGGAAATGGGACTTCCTTTAGAATTTGTGAGCGGAGAAGGACCGCACTTTAAAAAAACTATTCGTGATGAAAAATCTGTGTTTGAGCTTAAAAAAGACGCCTATAGGAATCTTTCTTATGTGTATGATACTCTTTCTGATGTTCGTAGCAAGCTTTCCAAAGAAAAGGCTTTGATAGGATTTTGCGGTTCTCCTTGGACTTTGGCTACCTATATGATTGAAGGCGAGGGAAGCAAAACTTATGCTCATAGCAAAAAGATGCTTTATACAGATCCCAATCTTTTGCATTCGTTGTTATCCAAGCTTACTGAGGAGCTTAAGGGTTATTTGAGTATGCAGATTAAATCAGGTGCAAATGCTGTAATGGTCTTTGATTCTTGGGCGGGAGCGTTAGAGAGAGAGGCATATTTAGAATTTAGTTGGAAATATATGAAAGAAATTGCTGCATCTATTAAGAAAGATTTTCCTCACATTCCAGTGATACTTTTTCCTAAGGGGATTGCGGGCTATCTAGATAAAATAGATGGAGAGTTTGATGTATTTGGAGTGGATTGGAGCGTACCTTTAGAAAATGCGAAATATCATTTAGGGGAAAAATATGTTTTGCAAGGAAATCTTGAACCTTCGCGTCTTTATGATGTGCAAGCATTAGAGGAGGGCGTAGATAGAATATTTGCTGTGATGGGAAAAAAACCCGGTCATATTTTTAATTTGGGGCACGGGATGCTTCCTGACTTACCTAGAGAAAATGCTGAAATTTTAGTACGAATGGTTAGAGAAAAATCTAAAAGATAATAATTATTATTTAATAATTATTTATTATTAGACCTTATTATTCTGAATATAAAAATGAATAATTAAAGGAATAAAAATGAAAACTTTAATCACAAGTGTCTTGGGTATCTGTATGTTGAGTGGCTGTGCAGTAAATATCGATCAAAAAAAAGAATTGGCGATGGTAAAACAACCCAAATACATTTCAGATTCCAAGCAAACCATTTGGATACCTAGGCAATAATAACTTACAGATCTCTTTTGAAAGGGATCTGTTTCTTCAAATATTTAAATTTTCCAAATAAAATTTTATTTTGTTGTCTGTAATTTTTGTTCTTATTGAGTAATTTTTTTTGCCAGTGCAACTTTATTGGCATTCATAAAATGGATTTTATTGTGCAATTTTTTGAGTTCTTCAAAGAGGTTTTTACTCAGTTCAAGACCTACTTTTTCTTCTTCTTTCTCTCCAATGCTATGGGCGCGTTCAAGTTTTTCAAGCCAGATTTGGGGCACGAAAACTCCCGGAAGTTTGGAATATAAGAATTGTGCGGTTTTATATCTGAGAATGGGAAAATATCCAAAGACTAATCCTGTATTTTTCCCAAGCTCTGTATTGATTTCTTCAAGCCATTGTAAAAGAAGTTTTGCGATTTCTATATCATAAACAGGTTGGGTAAAAAGAGCGAATATGCCTGAATTGATTTTACGCCTCATTTTATTTTTTAGACTCAAAGGATTGTTAGCATAAGAGTTTAAAACTCCAAAAGGATAAATCGTTTTGAGCGTTCCTTTGATGGGGTGTTCGTTAAGATCTTTGTTTTGATTGAAATTTTGAATCAACTTGACCAACAGACTGCTATTACCCTCAAAAACCCCTTTAGCACTTGGATGATCGCCAAGTTTAATGGGATCGCCTGTAAGGGTCAAAAACATTCTCACATCTAATTCATTGGCACCAAGTATCTCCCCTTGAAGTGCAATAGTGTTGCGATCCCTCATATTAAGTGTGCAAATAACAGGTTTTTTGAGTGTATTTTGGAGTTTAAGGCTTGTGAGTATTGAAGATTGTCTGAATTTTGCTAGTGGAGCATCGGTACATACGAGCGCATCAAAATCTTTCCAATCTTGTAATTGCGTCAGAAGATCTTCCCCGATATTAGGACTTTTTGGTGGGGAGATTTCATAACTGAGAAAATCAGTGTTTAAAAGCTTTTGGACACATTCTTCAATCATTTTTGATTCCAATTCTTTATTCTCTGATTTCTTTTACGGCTTCTACGAGATTTTTAAGGCTAGGTTTGACTTCTTCCCATTTTCTAGTTTTTAGCCCGCAATCTGGATTGATCCAAAGTTGCTCTTTTGGCAACACTTCAAGCAATAGTTTGATTTGTTTTTTTATCTCTTCTTTGCTTGGAATTCGAGGACTATGAATATCATATACGCCTGGTCCGACTTCGTGAGAGTAGCCCACATTGGCAAAGACTTTAAGCAATTCGTTGCCACTTCTAGCTGTTTCAATACTGATAACATCAGCATCTAGATCTTCAATGGTTTTGATGATATCATTAAACTCGCTGTAGCACATATGTGTATGGATTTGCGTAGTGGGATTGGCAATGCTTGTGGAAACCTTAAAACAATCAAGAGCCCATTCTTCATATGTTTTGATATTTTCTTTTCGCAATGGATATCCTTCTTTAAATGCGGCTTCATCCACTTGGATGATTTTAATGCCTGCATTTTGAAGATCGTTGATTTCATCAGAAATACCAAGAGATATTTGTTTACACACTGCGCTTCTTGGGATATCATCACGCACAAATGACCAATTCAAAATCGTTACAGGACCTGTAAGCATTCCTTTGAGTATTTTTGAAGTCAGACTTTGGGCATAAGTGATCCATTTAAGCGTCATTGGTTTAGGTCTGCTCACATCTCCAAATATTATCGGGGGTTTGACACATCGACTTCCATAGCTTTGAACCCATCCATTTTGACTAAAAACAAAGCCTTTGAGTTGTTCGCCGAAATATTCCACCATATCATTTCTTTCAGGTTCTCCATGCACAAGCACATCCAAGCCGATCTCTTCTTGAAAAGCTACGCAATCTTTGATATAGCTTTCTATGCCTTTTTCATATGTTTTTTCATCAATTTCACCTTTTTTAAAACTCAATCTAAGCGCCCGAAGTTCAGGGGTTTGAGGGAAAGAACCGATAGTGGTTGTGGGCAGAATTGGATAATTTAGGCTTTGGTGTTGGAGTTTGATTCTTTCTTTAAAAGCAACGTCTCTTTGGGTTTTGATTGGTTGTTTGAGGCGTTCTTGTGTGGATTTATCGTTGATTTTTGTTGAAGTTTTTCTATTGGCATTGATAGAGATATTTTCTTGCCATTTTTGCTTGTCTTCTGCATTTAAAGAGCCTTTAAATGCAGTTTCTAGGAGTTCAAGTTCTCCTATTTTTTCTCTGGCATAACTTAGCCAAGAAAGGATTTCTTTGTCCATTTTGATTTCGGAATTTTTACTGAATGGGACGTGTAGAAGCGAACAACTTGTGCTGAGAATAATTTTTTCTTTGGGGATTTCCTGTGCGATTTTTTCAAGAATGCTAAGCTTTTTTTCGAGATCTGCTACCCATATATTACGTCCATCAATAATGCCTGCATAAAGAGTTTTATCACTTTTTGCGATCTGATTTAAAGAAGACAGATTTTTTTCTCCATATAAAAAATCCAACCCAATTCCATCAATATTAGTTTGACATAAAATTTCAGTCGCTTCAAGACTATGCTCAAAGTAAGTTGTTACAATTGTTTTAAAGCCTTTGGAAGCAATTTGATTATAGATATCTTTGATTTTTCCATAAAATCTTTCATCTTTGCCTTTGGAAAAAATCGGTTCATCAAATTGAATAACAAGGTTAGAGTCAATTTTTTTTAAGGAATCCAATAATTCGAAATAGGCACTTTTTACTCTTTCAAATACATTTTCAAAATTTGATTTTTCTGCAATTTTTGAAAGACTTATAAAAGTAAAGAGTCCGATGAGATTGATTTTTGGGCGATAACCCAAAGATTTAGCTTCAGCATATTCGCGTTCAATTTTACTTGTATTGATTTTATAGTTGTCTGTTTGGCTTAATTCGGGGACAACATAATGATAGTTGGTGTTAAACCATTTGGTCATTTCACAAGCTACGCTGTCATTGAGACCTCTAGCCATTCCAAAATATAGTTCTAGCCCGTTATATTGTCTGAACCTTTCTGGAATCGCTCCGAGCGCATAAGCAAGATCTAAAACATTGTCGTAGAAACTAAAATCATTGACGCTCACATAATCAAGATTCTTTTGATAACTCCAATGTTTTGCGCGTAACTCTTTAGCAGTGCGTTCCAATTCTTCTGCATTTGATTTGCCTGACCAAAAACCTTCTAAAGCTTTTTTAAGTTCTCTGTGTTCTCCAATTCTTGGGAATCCTATGATGATGCTCATTATTTTTCCTTATGTATTTTAATTATCTAAGAATAATATCATATACATATTGTGTTTTAATAATTTTTTATGATTTTCATATAATATTGAGCATTATTTTTGAAAATAAAATAAATATTAACCGAGTAAAGTGCCATATAACAGATATTTTCAGGATATTGATACAAAAAGTAACTTTTTTATTTTGAATCCCACATAGCCACGATATAAAACTATTTTTACTTTATAAAAACTTTGATTTCTTTTAATTTATCGGTAGTTTTAGATTATTGGCAGAGGGAAGGGATTAGGATTTTCCCGAAATTTTTTCACGCAGTTTGATGAGATCTTCTGATCCATTGGCAAGAGCTTTGAGACACAAGCCACCATCATAAAGTTCGCTAACTCCCCCATTGAGACCAAAAGAAGCAATAAGATCTCTAAGGGTTTGGGCACAGATAGAGGGATCTAAAACGATCAGATTAAGGTAATGGGTGTGAGTGTCAAACATACACATATTACTTAAATCTAGATTTTGGGGTTCTAAAATAGTGTTATCAAAAAATATTGGCTTATCTTCACAAAAGATCTTGAGGGTGGTAGTAAAATTTTTAAATTTGAAAATTTCATCTCTTCCGATTCTGCCTGCTCCGATAATTTCACTGTATAATAGGCGGGAACTTTGATGTAGAAAAATAGTTGTTTCTCCCCTAAAATCTGAATTGCCAAACGGAATAATAGGTAGTGGAGAGAAATCAAACATTGCATTTTTGCCCAAGACTATTTTTGTATTTCTAGAGGCAAAACCGCTTAGTGTATCGTGTATTTTTTCAAAGCTTTGAGAGGTAAGCTTGACCTTACAATCCTGACCGATTTGAAAATCCATTTCTTGATGATCTCCCTCCATCATCCCAGCACTTACGGATATGAGCATAATATTTGCGATGTCTTCTTCATAAAAGGGTGCCATCAATTTGAGCGGGGGTGTGAAAAAAGCATCTTCTATAATGCATTTTCCATTTTGACCGATTTTGGTTTTTAAGTGAAGTTTTGTTTCTTGGGCGTAATTACTCATTTTAGTCTTCCAAAAGAGTGTTTTTCTTTATCCATTCTATAACTTTATCCAATCCTTCTCTTGCTCTGATATTGGTAAAAATAAAAGGTTTTTCTCCGCGCATTTTTTTAGAGTCACGCTCCATCACGCCAAGATCAGCTCCTACATAGGGTGCAAGATCAATTTTATTGATGATTAAAAGATCAGATCTTGTTATGCCAGGACCGCCTTTTCGAGGAATTTTATCACCTTCAGCCACATCAATGACAAATATCGTAAAATCAGCAAGTTCGGGACTAAAAGTTGCAGAAAGATTATCCCCACCACTTTCAATGAACATTATTTCTATATCAGGGAATCGTGTAGCCATTTCTTCTACGGCTTCAAGGTTCATTGAGGCGTCTTCGCGAATCGCTGTGTGAGGACAACCTCCGGTTTCCACACCGATAATCCTTTCCCTAGGCATTACGGAATTTTTGCTCATAAACTCCGCATCTTCTTTGGTATAAATATCATTTGTGATAACCCCAATACTGTAATCTTTAGCCATCATTCTTGTCAAGGCTTCTATCAAGGCTGTTTTACCGCTTCCTACAGGCCCACATACTCCAATTTTTACCATAATTTTATCCTTTTGTTGAGATTTAAGACATATAAAGTCTTGAATAAAGTGTTTCGTGCTGCATTGCTTTGATATCATTATGAATGCTAGAGGCGCAAAGATGTTTTTCGTTGAGTGAATCAAGCTTTTGGAGGATTTCTTCAAAAGTCTTTTGGAGTTCCAAAAGTATTTTTTGCCCATCATTTTGAGAGAGTGGGATAGTTTTGACGCAATTGGTTACCATATTGGAGCTTTGAGCATAAAGATAGTGTCGCACTGCTGTTTTTAAATCCAGTTCCATACAGGCGCAAAAGACACCATAAGCACTAGAATGTGTCGGAATATTTGCAGACTCCAAATATTTATGAAAGAAATCTTTTGGCGATAGAGATAAGATTTTTATAGTTTTTAAAAAACGATTTCCAAGTTTTTGATTGGCTGAACGTAATTCCATTGGGGAAGTGGAGATACAAATTAGTCTTTCGATATCAAGTATTTTATCTAAGTCTTGAGTTTGAGTGTATTGATGCGTGAGTTTGAGGCTCAAGAGCTCAGTATAAAGGAATTGAGTTGATAGATTAGCTTGAAGGTATTTTAGTGCGCTTTGAGCATCTTTTACCAAATGCATTTGAATGTAAGTTTCTAGCCCGAAAGAATGAGTGTAGCTCCCAATAGGGAAAAGTGCGTCATTGATTTGTAGAAGCAGAAAGTCTTTATTTATTTCCAATTTTTTCTCCCGAAAGTATGATCTTGAGATCAGGGCTTTCCTTGATCTTGAAATTTGGCTCTGTGTGTGCCATACTTACTGAAATGCGCTTAGAAGAATCCAGTTTTGAGCTTGAGACCGCGTTTTCTATTCCAAGTTTGTCCAGCAGGACTTTAATGGGTTTTTCAAACGGGGTCTTAAACTCAAATTCATTTTCACCAAAAAATAGAGCCGCGTGGCGGTTACCTATTTCATAGCAAATTTTTGCCACTTCGGTGACAGTGTGGGCATAAATACACAGAACTTCTGTCGGCAAAATATTTATGGCAATAATTTTAATGCCTTCTTCAAAGAGAATATCACCTTGAGAAAGCCCCATTTTAGGAGCATCTATTAGTTTTACAGAAATTTCTTCACCCTTTCGGGTTTTCCATCTTGCGATTTTTTTTCTGGTGTCATACCATTCCAAATCAACATAGTCAATTTGGAATTTTGACTCTTCTTTATCGGATAAATTTCCTTTGAGGCATTCTATAGGCATTTTTACTCTTTGATTCTCTTATTAAAGCCAATAGCCTGTGATGATAAGCCAAGCAGGAATCCAAGCTGTAACAATACCTTCAAAAATAGCAAGGTAGGGAACCCAAGGCAATTCTTTTTTCAAAACGGTTTCAATCCAGCCAGTTAGCCATAGGATACCCCATAAGCCCCAAATCACAGCAAACCAGAAACCTTCATCAGTTCCGCTTTTGTAGCTGAGATAAGCAGCAGGAATTGAGTTGATAGCAACAAAAAGACTATACCAACCATAAGGTCTCCAGTCTAAGTTCCAGATATTATTGACAGCTACGAAAAGATAGGTAAAGCCGAAGAGCAATCCTGTAGCAGCAGCATAAAGATCTGTAAGGTTATTTTCAAAATCCCCATGAACAATCACGATAATATTTGCAATTACTGAAAGCAAGCCAGCAAATACGTTCATTACGGCAGTACTTTTGCCATCAGCTTTCATTATTCGGCAAAAACCGTTGTTCATCAAAACAATGGCGACATACATTAATACAAGTCCTAACATTGATTCATCCTTTTAATTAAATTAATATCCCCCAAGTCGGGAGGTTAGACTAGAACAAATTGTAAAGTTGAGCAAGGCTAAGCTTGTCTGCTGGTTTAGAAGTTACCTTTTTACCATCGACTTTAACCTCGTAGGTTTCGGGATTAACATCAATATGAGCAGTCACATCGTTGTTCTTCATATCTTTTTTAGTGACATTGCGGCAGTTTTTAACCGGAAGAACAATTCTATCAAGCTTTAATTTTTCTTTAATACCATCTTCATAGGCCACTTTGGAGACAAAGGTGATATTGGTATCAAATTTAGCTTTCCCGTGATGTGCAAACATTTCACGATAGATTACAGGTTCAGGAGTCGGGATGGAAGCATTTGAATCTCCCATTCTTGCACCTGCAATCATACCACATTTGATAATCATTTCAGGTTTGATTCCAAAAAATGCAGGATGCCAAATTACAAGATCTGCGTATTTACCTATTTCCACAGAACCGATATATTCAGAAATTCCGTGAGCAATAGCGGGATTGATAGTGTATTTGGCAATATAGCGTTTGATTCTGAAGTTATCATTATCGCCTGTTTCTTCTTTGAGTCTGCCAAATTCTTTTTTATTTTTATCTGCTGTTTGCCATGTTCTGGTGATAACCTCACCAACACGTCCCATTGCTTGTGAGTCAGAACTTGTGATAGAAAAAATTCCCATATCATGAAGTGCATCTTCTGCTGCAATGGTTTCAGGTCTGATTCGAGAGTCGGCAAATGCAACGTCTTCTTTGATTTTTTTATCCAAGTGGTGGCAAACCATTAGCATATCTAAATGTTCATCAGCTGTGTTTTTTGTAAATGGAATGGTTGGATTAGTAGAGGCAGGTAGGATATTGGGTTCTCCAGCAATTTTGATAATATCAGGAGCGTGCCCGCCACCAGCACCTTCGGTATGGAAAGTATGGATAGTTCTTCCTGCAATGGCTTTGATTGTATCTTCAACACAACCTGCTTCATTTAAGGTATCTGTATGGATGGCAACTTGCACATCATATTCATCAGCTACATTTAAAGCGTGGTTGATGACAGAAGGAGTAGCACCCCAGTCTTCGTGGATTTTTAATCCTAAAGCACCGCCTTTGATTTGCTCAGCGAGAGAATTTTCATTGGAGCTGTTGCCTTTACCGAAAAATCCGAGATTCATTGTGTATTCTTCAGCAGCACGAATCATTTCTTTAAGGTTCCATTTGCCTGGAGTACAAGTTGTGGCATTGGTTCCATCAGCAGGTCCAGTTCCTCCACCTATCATTGTAGTAATACCGCTATATAGAGCTGTAGGAATTTGTTGGGGTGAAATGAAGTGAATGTGAGTATCTATACCGCCTGCAGTAACAATCATTCCTTCAGCAGCAAGTGCTTCTGTTGCAGCTCCTACGGTCATATTGCCACAGACACCATCTTGCATATCTTTATTGCCTGCTTTGCCTATACCAGCAATTTTTCCATCTTTGATGCCGATATCAGCTTTATAGATACCATTATAATCGATGATCATTGCGTTGGTAATAACTAAGTCAAGTTCGTGAGAATCTGAACTAACGCTTTGAGCCATACCATCGCGTAATGTTTTTCCACCACCGAATTTAAGTTCTTCACCATAGGTTGTGTAGTCTTTTTCGATTTCTGCAAATAATTCAGTGTCTGCCAATCGGACTTTATCGCCTACGGTTGGACCAAACATTGAAGCATATTGTTTTCTTGATATTTTTGTCATTGTAACTCCTTATTTAGAAAAGCCCTTGGCTTTGGCATTATTCATTGCTATGTGTTTGTTGTCGTCATTAACTTGAGAGTCGGCTAGATTATTGAAACCAAATGTTCTTTTATTGCCGCCTACTTCAATGAGGGAAACTGTTTTAGTTTCGCCAGGTTCAAATCTGACTGAAGTTCCTGAAGGAATGTCAAGTCTTTTGCCATAAGCTTTTTCTCTGTCAAATTCCAAAAGCTTGTTGGTTTCAAAGAAATGGAAGTGTGATCCGACCTGAATTGCTCTATCTCCTTTGTTAGTGACTTTGATTTCAATTGCTTGTTTGCCTTTATTGATTTCTATGTCTTCATTTTTAAGGATAAATTCACCGGGGGTAAGTTTTCCATTATCTTCAATAGGAGTATGAACTGTTACAAGTTTGGTTCCATCTGGGAAGCCTGCTTCAATACCCACTTCGTGAATCATAGAGGCTACGCCGTCCATTACATCTTCGGCTTTGAGAATTTTTTTACCTTCGCTCATTAGTTCTGCAACGGTTTTTTTACCTTCTCTTGCCATTTCCATAATCTCACTGCTGATCAAAGCAATCGCTTCGACATAATTGAGTTTAATTCCTCTTTCTTTGCGTTTTTTGGCTAATTCTCCAGCATAGTGGAGCATTAGCTTATCTAACTCTTTTGGATTGAGTTTCATCGTTTCTCCTTAATGAAATTTTCTGAAGTAGCTTTCTTGCTAGATCGAAATTTAATTTTAAGACTATTTTGTTAATAGTTGTCAAAAAATTGACAAAATATTGATTATTTCTTTTGGTCTGAAAGCACGATCAATACGAAAAGTAACGTTATTATCTGTTTAATATTTGTAATATTTTTAGAAATATGCTTAGTGTTGCTTCGCTAATAAAAGTTTATATTAATGAACTAAATAAGATTTATGCTTAGTCTATAAATATTATTTGGATTTATCATTTATGTGGTATAATTGCCAAAATAAATAATCATAAAAATTAGGAGTTACCTATGAGTAAAAACAAAAAACATACTTTTCAGACTGAGATCAATCAATTGTTAGATCTAATGATTCACTCACTTTATTCCAATAAAGAAATATTTTTGCGTGAATTGATTTCAAATGCTTCAGATGCGCTTGATAAATTGAATTATCTTACGCTTACAGACACAAAGCTAAAGGATTTAAAATTCGATCCTCGTATTAATCTAAGCTTTGATGAGAAGAAAAAAACCCTCACTATCGAAGATAACGGGATTGGAATGACTGAAGAGGAGCTCATTGCAAATCTTGGGACCATTGCAAAATCAGGAACAAAAAGTTTTCTGGCTTCTTTGAGTGGGGATAAGAAGAAAGATTCCGCTCTTATTGGGCAGTTTGGAGTCGGATTTTACTCTGCATTTATGGTTGCAGATAAAGTTATTGTGCAAACTAAAAAGGCAGGCGAAGACAAAGCTTATACTTGGATAAGTGATGGGAAGGGGGAATATGAAATATCCTCGTGTGTAAAAGACTCTCAAGGGACACAAATTACGCTTTATCTCAAAGATGAGGATTCAAGTTTTGCAAGTCGGTGGGAAATAGAAAATATTGTTAAAAAATATTCCGAACATATCCCGTTCCCAATCTATTTGAGTTATATTGAGACAAAATTTGAAGGTGAGGGCGAAAATAAAAAAGAAATCAAAGAAGACAAAAACGAACAGCTCAATACCGCTAAGGCGATTTGGAAAATGAGTAAAAATGATCTCAAAGATGAGGATTATAAAGAGTTCTATAAAAGTTTTGCACACGATAATACCGAACCGATGAGATGGATTCATAGCAAAGTGGAAGGAACATTGGAGTATTCCACTTTATTTTTTATTCCAAGTGTTGCCCCATTTGATCTTTACCGAGTGGATTATAAATCCGGAGTGAAGCTTTATGTTAAGCGAGTGTTCATTACTGATGATGATAAAGAATTGTTGCCGCAGTATTTGCGTTTTGTGCGTGGTGTGATTGATAGTGAAGATTTGCCTTTAAATGTTAGTCGGGAGATCTTGCAACAAAACAAGATTTTGGCCAATATCAGGTCAGCTTCAGTCAAAAAAATATTGGGTGAGATTGAAAATATTGCCAAAGACAATGTGGCTTATGAAAAATTTTATTCCCAGTTTGGAAGAGTTTTAAAAGAAGGGCTTTATAGCGATTATGAAAATAAGGAAAAAATTTTAAATCTCTTAAGATTTCATTCGTCTAAACAAGAGGGAAGCATTTCTTTAAAAACCTATAAAGAAAATATGCCTGAGGGGCAAAAAAGCATCTATTATATTATCGGAGAGAATCTAGAGCTTTTAAAAGCTTCCCCGATACTTGAAAAATATGCACAGAAAGGGTATGAAGTTTTATTGATGAGCGATGAGGTAGATGGCTTTGTGATGCCTGGAGTTGGTGAATACGATAAAACACCTCTGAAAGATGCAAGTGCATCTGAGACGCTTCAAGAACTTGGAGAGCAAAAAGTTGATGAGAAGGTTAAAAAGTCTTTTGAAAAGCTCATAGCGTCTTTTAAAGAAGCTTTAGGCGAGCAGGTCAAGGATGTGATTCTTTCCAACTCTCTTTCTTCTCCGGCAGCACTTGTAGGAGATGAACAAAATGCAATGATGATAAATTTAATGCGTCAAATGGGTCAAGAGCCTCCAGTTCAGAAAAAAACGATGGAAATCAATGCAAACCACCCTATTTTAGAAAAGCTCAAAAATAAAGATGATAAGGAACTTTTATCTGATATTGCTCATTTGTTGTATGCTTCTGCAAAACTTTTGGAATCAGGTTCAATCGAAAATGCAAAAGATTTTGCAGATCGTTTGAATAATACGATTTTAAAAACTCTCTAATTTTAAATTGCCCCAATTTTGGGGCGTATTCATAAAACCTGCGATAATGCCCATATTTTCTACAATCAATATTGATTTTTAATATTTTGATGTTATTTTTACTTTTTCTTTTGATCGATCTGAAATATAATAAAATTTTTCAATAATCTGATTCAAATACATCATACAATTGTGTTTCACTATTAAACATTCATTAAAAATAAAATAAAAATTCTTTTAAATTGTTCTAAATTTATGAGATACTGAATGTCTGATCATAAAATTTGGAGAAAAAATGAAAAAAGAATTCAATATAGCTGTTATTAAGGGCGATGGAATCGGTAATGAAGTAATGCCTGAGGGGTTGAAAATTTTAGAATATGTCGATTCGAAGTTTGGCTTGAATTTAAAATTTAAAGAATTTGATTTTGCAAATTGTGATTATTATCTCAAGCACAAAAAGATGATGCCTGATGATTGGTTTGAGATTTTAAAAGATTATGATGCAATTTATTTTGGGGCTGTAGGGATGCCCCAGATCGTTCCTGATCATATTTCTTTGTGGGGGTCGCTTTTAAAATTTCGAAGAGATTTTGACCAATATATTAACCTACGTCCAGTGCGTCTTTTAGATGGTATTCCTTGTCCTTTGGCAGGGAAAAGAAGTCAAGATATTAATTTTGTAGTGGTCAGAGAAAATACTGAAGGGGAATATTCTTCTGTCGGAGGAAAAATGTTTGAGGGAACACCTAATGAATTTGTAATTCAAGAATCCATTTTTACTAGAAGAGGTGTGGATAGAGTACTTGAATATGCTTTCAAACTGGCTGAAAAATCTGAGAGGAAGACACTGACTTCAGCGACAAAATCCAATGGCATTTCGATTTCTATGCCTTATTGGGATGAACGCACAGAGATGATGGCAAAGTCATTTCCAAATGTCAAATATGATAAGCAACACATTGATATTTTGTGTGCAAGATTTGTTTTGCAACCTGAACGCTTCAATATAGTAGTTGCTTCCAATCTTTTTGGTGATATCCTTTCTGATCTTGGTCCTGCGTGTGCGGGAACTATTGGAGTCAGTGCAAGTGCAAATATCAATCCTCAAAGGAATTTCCCCTCACTTTTTGAGCCTGTACACGGCTCAGCCCCAGATATTTTTGGTAAAAATATTGCCAATCCAATCGGAATGATTTGGTCAGGTGCTTTGATGTTGGAATTTTTGGGTGAAAAAGAACCTATGTATCAAAAGGCTTCCAAAGAAATTATCCAAGCTATAGAAAAAGTAGTCAAAGAAGGTCCTAAAACTCCTGATATGGGCGGAAATGCCAAGACCTTTGAGGTGGGTGATGGGATTTGTGCAGTACTTAAAAATCTTTAGGGAGAAATTTTATGTATAAGCAACGTTATCGATATCATATTTTCTTTTTAGTGCTTTTGCTTGCTTTGATCAACTATATTGATCGGGGAGCGTTGTCCTATTCAGGGGAGTTTATTATCGATGAATACGGACTTGATAAAAGCTCTTGGGGGGCAGTGCTTGGATTTTTCGGTTATGGTTATATGTTTGGAGCACTCCTTGGAGGTGTGCTTTCTGATCGATTCGGTCCTAAAAAAGTATGGCTTTTTGCAGGAGTATTTTGGTCGATTTTTGAAATCCTTACAGCGTGGGCAGGAGACATTGGAATGATGTTTTTTGGTGGTTCAGTTTTAGCAGGTTTTGGAGTGATGAGAATTCTTTTTGGATTTGCTGAAGGACCTGCATATTCTGTAATTAATAAAACTATCAGCAATTGGGCAGCACCCAAAGAAAGAGGATTTGTCGTTTCAATGGGGCTTTTAAGTACGCCTTTAGGAGCCTTATTGACTGCTCCTGTAGCGGTATTTTTACTGAGCTATTCAGGAAGTTGGCGGGTTGCATTTATTGTATTGGGGATTGCGGGGCTAATTGCATTATTTTTTCTGATGCAAGCACTGACGGATTATCCCCATCAAAATCCTAAAGTGAGTCAAGAAGAACTTAAAATCATCGGTGAAAAAAGTTTATGTGACACTATTGATAAAACCAAAGCTGATTTAAAATGGTGGCATTTTTTTAAAAGCAGAACCTTGATTTTAAATACGGTTGGGTATTTTGCATTCAATTATGTGAATTTTTTGCTTTTGACTTGGACACCCAAATATCTCCAAGATATGTTTGGTTATGATTTGTTTTCTTTGTGGTATATGGGGATGATTCCTTGGATTGGGGCTTGTGTTACTATTCTTTTGGGTGGCAAAATTTCTGATTTTTTACTGAATAAAACAGGAAGTCTAAAAATTGCTAGAGGCTATTTTGCTGCTATTTTGTTATTTTTGACCACGATTAGTTTTTTGTCGATAAATTTGGTAACTTCAGTAGCTTTAGTGATTGCTATTATTGCTTTGGGGAATGCCTTGAATTCCTTTGCAAATACTGTTTATTGGAGTGTTGTGATCGATACTTCACCTAAAGAAAAAGTAGGCACATTTAGTGGCATAATGCATTTTTTAGGCAATATCGCTTCTGTGCTTGCCCCTACGCTTACAGGATATTTGGTAAGCTCAAAAGGTTATGAAGCTATGTTTATGGCAGCTGCAGCAGTTACTTGCGTGGGAATGTTTTGTATGTTTTTGATCAAACCAGGAAAATTATAGACAAACAAGAAACAGGAGATTAAAATGAAAATATCTATCGGTTCTTTAGGCGGGACAATTTCAATGACTTCAAAAAACAAAGGCGAGGGTGTTGTTCCTAAGCTTTGTGCAAAAGATTTTATTGCAGCACTTCCTGATATTGAGGCAGAACTTTATGCAGAAAGTCTTTTTGCTCTCCCAAGTGGGCATTTAAAATTTGAAATGCTTTTAAGTGCCCTAGATTGGGCGAATACTCAAATAAAAAATGGTGCTAATGGCGTGATCCTTACACAGGGAACAGATACACTTGAAGAAAGTGCTTTTTTATGTGATTTGTTTTGGAATCATCGCGAGCCTTTGATTTTAATGGGAGCAATGAGAGATGCTAATGCTATTGGGGCAGATGGCATTAGGAATCTTTATAGCAGTATTTTATGTGCCCTTAGTCCTAATAGCACAGAAAGAGGGGTGATGGTGGTAATGAATGATACCATCCATACAGCTAGATGGGTGAGAAAATCTCATAGTTTTTCGGTAAATACTTTTTGTTCAGATGGCAAAACTTGTGGCTTTATTTCTGAGGGGAAAGTAGAGTATTTTTATCCTAAATTGAAACGTTTCATTTTACCTATGCCTTCTGTTATGAAAAAAGTATTTTTGTGGGAACAGACTTTAGATGGGGATGCAAGTGTTTTGGAATGGGTCAAACAAACCCAAGATGGCTTAGTTATCAAAGGATTCGGAGCTGGACATATTAGTTTGGAAACAAGTGCGCTACTTGATAGTGTGATAGAAAAAATGCCTGTCGTTGTCTGTACAAGGACAACAGATGGATCCGCAGCTTATCAAACCTATGGTTATAAAGGGGCTGAAATTGATTTGAGAGAGCGGGGAGTTTTGATGGGAGGCTATTTAAGCGGGAGAAAAGCTAGGATTTTATTATGGGCAATCTTAGGGAATGGTTTGAATATGGAGATATATCAAGATTTTTTAGATACCCTTATTGATTAGATAAAGACTTGGTTTTTCAGATATTAAAGATTTTGGATTGCTATTTGTATTTTAAACTTAATAAAAGTTGCCAATTTTTCTAGATAATCTTTAAAGTCTAAAGAACTTTTCAATCAATTTAAATAAAAAGGAGATCAGATGCAAAAAAGACAGCTTTGGTCAAGTCGTCTTACCTATATTTTAACGGTAGCAGGAGCTACGGTAGGGTTTGGAGCAACTTGGCGGTTTCCTTATTTAGTTGGAGAAAACGGAGGTGGGGCTTATGTATTGGTTTTTATCATTGCAATGATTGTTGTGGGCATACCAGTTATTTTGGTAGAAAATGTGATTGGGAGACGTGCCCATATGAATTCTGTAGATGCTTTTGGCGGGTTTGTAGAAGAGAAAAAGATTTCTAAATATTGGAAAATTATCGGTTATATGGGTTTGGCAGGTTCTTTTGGTATTTTGGCTTATTATATGGTGCTTGGGGGATGGGTCATCTCTTATATCGTGAATATTCTTAATGGCACTTTGAATCTTTCTGCTCCTATAAATAAAGAAATAACCTCACTTTTTTATTCCACACATATTGAGCAAGCTCCTTTAGAGATAGGCATTTTTACTTTTATTTTTGTCGCACTGAATTGGTTGATTTTATCTAGGGGGATTATTGATGGGATTGAGCGTTCGATGAAATATCTGATGCCTTTGCTTTTCTTATGTTTGATGGCGATGGTGATTCGTAATCTTACAATGCCTGGAGCAATGGAGGGGGTAAAATTTTACCTTACGCCTGATTTTACCAAGATCACACCCAAGCTCTTTATTTTAGTTTTAGGGCAAGTATTTTTTGCTTTGTCTTTGGGGTTTGGAGTGATGATCACGCTTTCTTCTTATCTGGATAAGAATGAAGACTTGATAAAAACGGCTGCAATGACAGGGGTTTTAAATACTTTTATTGCAATTATGGCGGGATTTATGATTTTTCCTTCGCTTTTTAGCTTTGGTTTGAATCCAGATTCTGGGCCTTCTTTGGTTTTTAAAACTCTTCCGATCGTGTTTTCGCATATGCATTTTGGGAATGCTTTTGGAATTGTGTTTTTTTTACTTCTGATTGTGGCAGCACTAACTACTTCTTTGCCCATCTATGAAGTTATTATCACTGCAATTGTTGAAAAACTCAAATGGAGGCGTCAAAACGCGATTGCTTTTGTTTTGGGGATGATTTTTATTTTCGGGAATATTCCTTGTATTTTGACTTATGGTCCTTGGAGTGAGGTTAAAATTTTTGGAAAAAATATTTTTGATGCTTTTGATTTTATCAGTGGGAATATTTTATTTGTTTTGACGGCTTTGGGGGCGAGTATTTTTGTAGGATGGGTGCTTAGAGAAGACGCAATCAAAGAGCTTAAAAACGGAAATTCTGCAAATGCAAAATTGGTTGGGATTTGGTATAAATATGTCAAGTACGCCATTCCTATAATCATTTTGGTAATTTTTATCAGCGGTTTTATCATTTCTTTTTAGTTTTAATTGGGATTTGGGAAGAAGTTTAAATTTTGATTTCTCATATCCATTCTATTAAAATATATTAATTTTTAATAAAGTATTAAGAAATAATGAATAAAATGTCAATAATATTACTATATAAAAATTAGTAATAAAATTTTTCAGGAGATAATGCAAATGGTCCAAAGGAAGAGACATTTTATTTCAGTTTCACTGATGTTGTTTTTGACAGGCAGTTTTTATTCAGTTTTTGGAGATGAGACCAAAGATTACGAACTTAACAAGATTGTTACAACCTCTACGCGAACCCCCACTTTGATTTCAGAGGCACCAGGTAATGTTACTGTGATGGATCATAAAGAAATCAAAGACAGGACATCCCAGCAGTTGAGTGATATGATGCGGGTAATGGCAGGCATAAAGGTGGATAAAGATGCAGGCTATAACGGAAGACCCCAAGTCTTTATGCGAGGAATCCCTTATGGGACGCTTGTAATGCTAGATGGAGTAATTTTGAATGATTTAGAAGGAGAAATGCGCATTATTCAATCAATTTCAAGTATGGATATTGAAAAAATAGAAGTTGTTCGCGGTCCTTTTAGTAGTTTGTATGGAACCGGCGGGATAGGGGGTGTTATCAACTTTATCACTTCAATGCCTACAAAACTTGAATCAAAAGCGGAGTTGGGTTATGGCAATGAAATTGTCAATGGGGGTGCAGAACAAAATAGAGTTCGCGGGTATTTCAGCATAGGAGATGCTTTCTTTGATAAACGTTTGCGTGTAAAAGCAAGCTATGGATTTACAACAAGCGATGGGTATGCACGTGTGCCTGCATTAATGAAAAAAACATTTGATACAGCTGATAATATTACGGTTAATGGACATACTCCTGCAACAGGAGAGAATGTAGGCAATGTGGGTCGCACGGGATATTTGACAAATAATGTCCATATCAAAGCAGAATATGATTGGGCAGATAAAGATACTACGAGTTTGACGTTTAATATGTCTACGATTAATGAAAATCAAAATTCTGTCAAAACAGATTTAAGAGATGCAAATAATCAGCCTGTTTATGGCGGTAAAATCAGTACCGGCACTACTCCCAATAATTTTTACAGCCCTTTTTATGGGATTGGTTGGTCAGGATTTCGGTTTGAACAAAACTACATCGCTTCAATTTCTCATAAACACTATTTTGATGATGATTCTTCACTCACTACCACGATTTCTAGTGTGGATTTGGTTTCACATTTTGCTGATGGAAATGCTTCTAATAGCAATACGAGTATTTTTGGTGGTCCTGGGGAGTCTTTGGATAATGCTGCGAGCAGTAATTATTTAGATGTGATTTATCAAAATAAACTTTCAGATAAACATACTTTAATGGTAGGTTTTCAAGGTAGGATGATGAGTGCTTCTAACGATAGGAATTATGTGGGTAATTGGACGCAGAGAGATTTTTGGAAGACCTATACCGGTCTTTACAGACAAGATAAAAGCAGTGCTTGGACGATTGCAGCTTGGACACAATTTACGAGTAAATGGAGCGATATTTTTAGCACCAATTTGGGATTGAGATTGGATTATTGGCAGACTTATAATATGACTACGATGGATAAAACTTCTACTGATCCAAGCAGACAGGTTTTGCCCGATACGAAAAAATTCTTTCCCTCTCCAAAATTTGCACTCAATTACAAGCCTTATAAATATACTGTGTTGAAAGGTTCCATCGGGTTGGCATTTCGTGCGCCCAATACAAGAGAGATGTATGCACACGCCCATAGCGGGGATTATCAAGAGAGTAACCCGCTTCTTTCTCCAGAATATGGCTTAGAGTTTGATCTTGGGATTGAACAAGGAAATGCTTATGGCGGGCTTTTTAAGGCATATTACTATCAGACTGAAATGTATAATGCTATTTATAAAAATGGTTCAGGGACTGTTGATGATCCTTATAAAAATATTAACGGCGGACACGAACGCATTAATGGGGTTGAACTTGAAGTTGATCAGAAAATTTATGGGGATTTGTCCTTGATGGCTAATTATACTTTTACCAACGCCCGAGTGATTAAAAATAATGCTGATCCTTCTACAAACGGGCATTATATTGCTTTTATCCCACAACATATGGGGCATTTGGCATTATTGTATGGGGGAGAGGATAGGGAAGGATTTTATGGTTCTTTGCAAATGAATGTACAATCAGGAGCTTACACAAACATAAAAAACACAAAAACTCCTAGCCATACTTTTGGTTCAGTCGATCCGCGAGCGACATTTGATGCTAAAATCGGGTATGAATTCCATAATAAAACCTCACTTTCGCTTAGCTTTTTGAATTTTACCAATGCCCAATATTATGATTATTATAAGACAATGGGAGCTTCATTTTATGTTCAAATCGCAAGCAAGTTTTTTTAGAAAATCTTAAATTGTTTTTGTATTGACAAAATTATTTTTTCTATAATGAGTTACTCTATCGGCAAGCTTTGGTTTTTCCTGCTTACATAAGATTTTGCTATAATCTAATCTTTTAAATTTAGCAGGAACAACCAAATGACAACAAAATGCATATTATTATCTTTAGGGTTGATGATGGGAGTACTTTTTGCTCAAGAAACCCTTACCCCTCAGGAAGCAGCGGATTTTTTTTATCAGAGGTTTGGAGATAAAAATTATCCCCATAAAAAAGTCAATCATACTAAAGGATTTTGTATCGCAGGTCACTTTGACCCTCGAAAAGACATAGATGAATTTGTAAAAATCCCTTTATTGAACACAAAAAGTAAAGTTGTTGCAAGATTTTCCACAGGTGGAGGAAATCCAAATGCAAGTGATCGATTTAGTGTTCATGGTTTGGCACTTAAATTGACTAATGGGAAAGATTATTGGGATTTAGCGATGTTAAACACTGTGATTAATGCAGGAAAAACTCCTGATGTGATTGTGGAATTTTTGAAAGCTGTTTCTGATCCTGATAAGAAAAATTTAGAGGTACTTGCTGGAAAATACCCAAGTGTGCGACGATTTTTGGACTATGGGAAGACACTTGGAGTGCCTTTAAGTCTTGCTAATGTGCAATTTAATACCCAACACGTTTATAAAATTTTAGGGGCAGATGCAAAGATAATGAATGCAAAGATTATTTTTGTTCCCCACGCAGGAATCATTGAGCTTTCTGATAAAGAAGCAAAGAAAGCAGGCGATAACTTTTTAGAAAAAAGATTTCAAGAAGATCTTAAAAAAGGTAGCGTGAAGTATTATATGTATTTAGTTTTGGCTAATCCTAAAGATGTGCTTGATGATATTAGCATACCTTGGGAAAATACAAATAGAAAGATTTTTTTAGGCACATTAGAGTTGGACAAATTTAAAGGCAATTCGTGTAATCTCGATGTATTTTTGCCTGGCATACTCCCTGAAGGTGTCCAAGCTCCCATTGATCCTGTCTTTGAATTTCGCAATCAGGTTTATGGTATCACCCATCAAAGACGGCAATA
The DNA here is from genome assembly GCF_002272895.1 of Helicobacter sp. 12S02232-10. NCBI lineage: Bacteria > Pseudomonadati > Campylobacterota > Epsilonproteobacteria > Campylobacterales > Helicobacteraceae > Helicobacter > Helicobacter sp. 12S02232-10. The sequence continues at coordinate 43,007 of NZ_MLAQ01000009.1, read as the reverse complement.
GTTTTTAACAAATGCTTGATAATGTTGTTGCCAATCCTCCAAGTGAAGTTTCTTTATATTTGAGATTCATATCTTTTCCGGTGTTATACATTGTCAAAATGACTTCATCAAGCGTTACTTTTGGAGCGCTTTTACGGCTCATTGCCATTCTTGCTGCCATAATGGCTTTGATAGCTCCAAAGGCATTTCTTTCAATGCAAGGGATTTGGACAAGACCTCCTACAGGATCGCAAGTTAGTCCCAAATGATGTTCCATAGCGATTTCAGCTGCATTGGAAGCGATAAAAGCATCAGCTCCAAGAACAGAGGCCATAGCAGCAGCAGCCATTGAGCTTGCCACTCCGATTTCAGCTTGACAACCCGCTTCAGCACCGCTAATGCTCGCATTTTTTTTGTAAAGAGAACCGATGAGCATTGCTGCAAGTAAAAAATCCACTGCTTTTTGATCGCTAAAACCTACGGTATGGTTTTTCAGATACAATAAAACGGCTGGATTAACTGCACAAGCCCCATTTGTAGGAGCGGTGATGACTTTTGCACCACTTGCATTCTCTTCAGCTATAGCGATGGCATATAGAGAAATGAAATCAATGATTCCAAGCGGGTCGGTTGTGGCTTGCAATCTACTGAAGAGACCAGGTGCTCTTCTGTGGAGCTTGAGTTTTCCAGGCAATGTGTTATTTTTAGGATGGATACCATTGTGATACACTTCTTGCATTGTTGTCCATATTTCTAAGCAATAGCGATTGATATGTTCAAGAGTATTAAACTGGAGTTCGTATTCAAGGGAGGCTTGAATCAAATTTTTACCTTGCTTATGGCAAAAATCAAGAATGTCTTTGGAATGATTGAAAATAATTTTGAGATCAGGATTTTCTTCTTTTTCTATACCATTTTCCTTGATTTTTTGTAATTCTTGCTGTGTTTTGACAAATCCCCCTCCAACAGAATAGTAGGTTTCTTCATCTAATATGTTTCCATTTGAATCAATCGCTTTTAGTGTCAGTCCATTTTCGTGTAAAAGAAGGAATTGTTTTGAAAATAGAAGGTCTTTTTCGTAATTAAAATCAATTTCTTTTTGCCCGCACAAGAGAAGTTTTTTGTCTTTGAGTGCTTTGGCGATCGTGGTTTCTTGGGTCAAAGTATCGAGATTTTTCGCTTCTAATCCGCTTAATCCCCAAATGATGGCTCTATCGCTTAAATGCCCTTTGCCTGTGAGGGATAAAGATCCATAAAAGCAAACTTGTATTTTTGTGATTTTTTCCAATTTATTCCTAATTTTTTGGCAAAATAAGTTCCCTGCAAGCATTGGTCCTAAAGTATGTGAAGAGGAGGGACCAACCCCTATTTTAAATATATTTAGATTGCTCATATTATTTCCTTATATTTCATTCAAATTTTTGGATTATATGATTAATCTTTAAACTAAAATGTCCTAAATTAACCCATATTTAAATAATAACTTCATTATGTGTTTCTTTTTGTTACTTTATCGAAATATTTTGATGGATATATTTCAAATTGCAACATTGTTTTGTATATAATCAATTCACTATAACACTCTAAATAACAAGCTAAGGATAGGGATGAGCAAGAATGATTTTTTATGGGTATTGAGCCTTTATGGAACTGCCATTGGCGCAGGTGTTTTGTTTTTGCCGATAAAAACAGGCGCAGGTGGTCTTATTCCTTTGATAATGATGCTTGTATTGGCATTCCCGATTACTTTTTTTGCTCATCGTGCTTTGTGTCGTTTTGTATTGTCTTCTTCGGTAAGTTCTGATGATATTACTGCAGTCGCGCAAGAATATTTTGGTAAAGCTGGAGGAATGGTGATTACACTTTTGTATTTTTGCGCTATTTTTCCCATCTTGCTTATTTATAGCGTTGGGATTACAAATACGCTTGAGAGTTTTATTATCCATCAGATGGATTTACAATCCCCTAATCGTTTGTTATTGGCTTTTATTTTAGTTGGGATTTTGGTTTTGATTGTAAGCTTTGGGCAAGAGTTCATTGTTAGGGTTATGAGTACTTTAGTTTTTCCTTTTATCATAGTTTTGATGTTGATTGCGATTTCTTTGATACCTGAGTGGAATTTAAATTTATTTAATAATGTTGATTTTTCTTGGCATCAAGACCTTAAAAAGCTTTGGTTGATGTTGCCTGTAATGGTTTTTGCTTTTAATCATTCCCCTATTATTTCTTCTTTGGCTGTCTATACTAAGGAAAAATACGGGGATATGGCCGATCAAAAAAGCTCTCGCATTATTGGTGCAAGCAATGTTTTAATGATTGTAAGCGTGATGTTTTTTGTCTTTTCTTTTATGATGTGTTTGAGTTATGATGATTTTATCACAGCACAGGATCAAAACATATCTATATTATCTTTGCTTGCAAATATTGCAGGAAGATTTCAAAATCCGATTGTTAAGGCGATTGCTCCGATTTTAGTTTATGCAGCACCACTTATTGCTTTTATTGCGATGGGTAAGTCATTTTTCGGGCATTATTTGGGCGCTCAAGAAGGTTTTAATCGAATTTTGTTTCAGATTTCTAGTGGTAAAATTCCACTAAAAACTGCTAAAAAAATTACTATCGTCTTCACTTTTATCGTTTCTTGGTTGGTAGCTTATGCAAACCCCCAAATTCTAAATATCATTGATAATATCGTCGGGCCGGTGTTGGCAATCATATTATTCATTATGCCTTTATATGCGATTTATAGATTTGATGCGTTAAGAAAATACAAAAGACCTTTGGAAAATTTATTCATTCTTATTTTTGGTTTATTGACCATTTCAGCAGCCGTTTATAGTATTTTTTATTCTTGAGAATGGATATTGGCATTATCATTTTGATTGCTTGAATTTTTGCAATGCAACTCGTATCGAAGCGATTTAAAATAAAGAGTGAAAAAGATTACGAGTATTGATGGTTGTAAGCCATTATGTTTTTTGGCAAATGAGATAAATGACAAATAATGAAAAGATGATAAAAAGTAACATATAGCTTTGAAAATGTGGAAATTTTTTTACAGTTCTTATTTTTCATAAATTCTTAAGTATAATCAATGTCTTTGTGAATAATATTTCCAATATAAAAATAATAAAGAGGTTGTAATGAATAGAACCGGCAGATTATTTATGTTATTTTTAGGTCTTGTTGCAGGAAGCTATGGAGAAGATACAAAAAGTTATCTGCTTAATAGGCAGGTGAGTACAGCTACACGTATGGAGACTACTACCGATAAGGCTCCTGGAAATGTGAGCGTGGTCACTTCTGAAGAAATGAAAGAAAGAAGCCCTCAAAAAGTAAATGATTTTATTAAAAATTATGAAGGGATTCATATTCTCAATGACGCAGGGCTTAATCCGCGTCCTGCCATTACAATACGCGGGATCAGTAAGGGAACTTTGGTAATGCTTGATGGGGTGATATTGAGTGATTTGGAAGGAGAAAATCGGATTCTTGATGAGCTTTCTCTTTATGATATTGAGCGGGTGGAGGTAGTACGCGGACCTTTTTCAAGTCTGTATGGAACCGGAGCGATTGGAGGCGTGGTAAATTTTATCACTTCTATGCCCACAAAGTTTGAAAGTATGGCACTTTTGGGATATGGCAATGCATTTAAAAAACGTGAGGCGGATATGAATTTGACTAGAGGATATGTGAGTCTAGGAGATGCGTTTTTAGATAAAAGATTACGCATTAAAGCGAGCTATGGCTTCACAAGTTCAGGAGGATACCCCAGCGTGCCAGCTTTTGGAAATCAGGCTGATTTTTCAAAACTGAGTGGTAGTGGTATTACTGGTTTTTTTGTCGATAAAGCAGGCAACTATATTGCTGGAGATGCTGGAAGAAGGGAATATGTTTTGAATGATGGAAGAGTGAAGATGGAGTATGATTGGAGTGACAATGATACGACTGGTGTTATGGCTTCTATTTCCAATCATCATTATAATTTTGTAAATCCTAAAACAACTTTGAAAAACGCTCAAGGGCAACCCGTATACGGCAACCAAGATTACAATCCATTTGTGGGGAGCGGTTATGCAGGAATTGGGAGCTATACACACTATATAGGTTCCATCTCCCACACGCATACATTTAGTGATGATTCGACATTGAAGGCTGTTTTTTCAAGTGTAAATCTTTACAGTTATTGGCTTGATGCCTCCACCTCTTCTGTTCCAGCTCCGAATTTGGCGGGGGGTAGGGGATATTCTCAAGATATTTATACTTCTAGTAACTATTTGGATCTCATCTATACTAAAACATTTGACACACAGATCTTGACTGCGGCATTACAAGGGCGTTATATGTGGTTAGAACAGCTTAATTACGGATTGAGTGATTGGCGGGTAAGAGATTACGATTTAGGATTGCAAAATGCTTTTGGAGGCAGGGCATTTTTGGCAGCGGGATTTGTCCAGCTTGATAGCAATTGGACATCTAATTTAAACACAACTTTGGGGTTGCGTTATGATTATTGGGAAAATTTTGACAATTATACTCAAGTGAATGCGCAACGAAGTTTGGTTGGAAATATTGTTCAAAATAGTGTATCTCCAAAGGCTTCCATCAATTATAATCTTTGGGATAGAGTGATTTTTAAAGCTTCCGCAGGGACTGCTTTTCGCGTGCCTACTCTTAGAGAGATTTTTAGGATTAGCACAGCGACCCAAAAGTGGCTTGACAATCCTAATTTGAAACCCGAAAAAGGTATTTCTTTTGATGTGGGTGGGGATATTAATACTTTTTTTGGAGGTCTGTTAAAAGTCTATTATTTTCAAACTGAGCTTGATAATATGATTTATCGATCAGGGAATGGCAAAGATATTAATCCCTACCAGAATAAAAATGCAGGACACGGGCGTATAAATGGGGTTGAGATAGGATATATACAGCCATTGGGTGCTGCTTTGACTTTAAATGCAAGCTACACCTATACGAATGCTAAAATTATTAAGAATTCTGCAAATCCCGCTACGCAAGGAAAATTCATCCCAAATACTCCGCAACATATGGCCCATATTGCTTTGCTTTATGGTGCTAAATACGGGTTTTATGGGTCGATTGCTGGGAATTTCCAGTCTGACTCTTATAGTGATGATACAAATACAAAGATTTTTAAACATACGTTTGGATATTATGATACACAACTTTATTTTGACGCGAAATTAGGGTATGTGATGAAAAATAATTTTGATTTAAGTATCAGTTTTTTAAATTTTACAAACAACAGATATTATGATTATTATCAAGTTGCAGGAGCGTCTTTCTTTGCACAAACAAGCATAAAATTTTAATACAAGGCACAAAATGTTAGAAGAAATACAAGATTATTGGAACGATCGTTCAAAGACTTATGCGCAGGACAATCTTGAAGAATTAGCGAGTATGAAGAGGGAAAAATGGAAAGCTGTTTTTTCAAAATATTCTCCGATGCCTTTTGAGAAAGTCAGCGTGCTTGATATCGGTTGTGGTCCGGGAATCTTTTCAATTATGCTTTCAGAATTGGGTGGGGATGTGAGTGCTTTGGATTATACGCCAAAAATGCTTGAAGAAGCTAAAAAAAATGCTTCAAAACAAGGGGTAAGTATCAATTTTTTTCAAGGAGATGCGCAAAAACTTCCATTTGAAGAAGGGTATTTTGATTTGGTGGTCTCAAGAAATCTGACTTGGAATTTAAATGATCCGCTTAAGGCTTATCAAGAATGGTATCGCGTACTGAAGAAAGGCGGGAGAATGCTGAATTTTGATGCAAATTGGTATTTACATCTTTATGAACAAGAGCATAAAAAACGTTATGAAAAAAATAGGGAAGAGGTTGCTAAGCTTGGAATCCCTGATCATATGACAAATGCTTACCCCAATTCTCAGAAAATGGAAGAAATTGCTAAATCCCTACCGCTCAGCAAAATCCATCGCCCGCAATGGGATATAAAAGTGCTTGAATCAATTGGTTTTGAAATATTGGCTTTTGATAGGGAGTTTTATCAAGAAATTTGGGATGAAACTGAAAAATTAATGTTTAAATCTACCCCAATGTTTCTCATTGCGGTGCAAAAATAAATCATTGCAGAACAATCTTTTTCAAAGAGCAAAAATGCGCAAAGTTTTGTCCAAGCAAACAATTTTCCAAACTTTTTTGCGAAAATAAAAACTTGCCATCACAGACAAAACCAAATTCTTCCAAATTTGTATTGTTAAGCAAACTACGAATTTCTTTTAATAAAAAACTATCTGTTTGAAATTTTGAAAAAATTGCAAAGAATTAATCCATATTAGGCTTTTGCAGATAGGCAGTAATTTTTAAGAGGGTTTGAGGGATCATTTTTCTTGTAACTCTTCACTCAAGAATTTTCCTGTATAACTATGCGTTTTTTGATAATTTTTTGCTATTTGAGAAGGTGTGCCCATATCTACGATTTTTCCTCCTTTGTCTCCACCTTCAGGTCCAATATCAATGATATAGTCAGCATTTTTTATCATATCTAGATTGTGTTCGATTACAATCATTGAATTTCCTAGCTCTACAAGATGATGGAGGACTTTTGTGAGTCTGTCTACATCCGCAAAATGCAAACCTGTAGTCGGTTCATCTAGAATATAAAGCGTCTTTCCTGTATCTTTACGACTGAGTTCTTTGGCGAGTTTGATTCTTTGGGCTTCACCCCCGCTTAGGGTCACGGCATTTTGCCCAAGCGTAATATATCCTAGACCTACATCTTGAAGTGTTTTTAGTCTAGAGAAGATTTTTGGAATCTTGGCAAAAAATTCACAGGCATCATCAACACTCATATTTAAAACATCTGCAATGGATTTGCCTTTATATTTGATTTCAAGCGTTTGAGGATTGTATTTAGCGCCATTGCACGCATCGCATTTAACCATCACATCAGGTAAAAAATGCATTTCGATTTTTATTTCCCCTTCCCCTTGACATTTTTCGCAACGACCACCTTTGACATTAAAACTAAAACGCCCCACACCATAGCCCAAAATCTTTGATTCTTTGACTTCGGAGAATAAAATTCTAATATCATCCATCACGCCTGTATAAGTGGCTGGATTGCTTCTAGGGGTTCTACCGATGGGGGTTTGATCAAGATATATTACTTTATCAAGCATTTCAAGACCACTGATTTCGACTCCATCGCATTTTTTTACTTTTCTAGCATTATTAAGAAGCTCTTGGGCGACGGGCAAGAGAGTTTGGAGGATCAGAGAGCTTTTTCCGCTCCCACTCACTCCTGTAATGCAGACAAAATTTGACAATGGGATTTTAAGGCTTAGATTTTTAATGTTATTGATCGTAACATTTTTGATGCCCAACCATTTTTTTTGGGGTCTGTTGTGGGGATAAGAAATGGATTTGACCCCACTGATATATTGAGCTGTTTGCGTATTGCTTGAAAGCATTGCTTTTATTGTGCCTGCAAATACGACTTCTCCGCCGTTTTTTCCAGCTCCTGGACCGATATCTACGATAAAATCAGCATTTTTAATCGTTTCTTTGTCGTGTTCGACGACAATCACTGTATTGCCTTTTTCCTGAAGGCTTCTAAGTGTTTTGATGAGTTTGAGAGTATCGCGCTCGTGTAGTCCAATGCTAGGCTCATCTAAAACATACATTACACCTGTAAGCCCACTACCGATTTGGCTAGCGATACGGATTCTTTGGCTTTCACCTCCGCTGATGGTTCTAGCATCTCTACCTAGACTCAAATACCCAAGCCCCACATCATAGAGAAAAAAAAGTCTTTCGCGGATTTCTTTTAGAATGGAGTCAGCTATGAAGCGTTGCTGTTTGTTGAGGTAAGAAAAATTTTTTTCATCATTAAAGAATGCATACGTCTCTTCAATAGGCATATCAATCACATCGCCAATCCCGAGTCCTGCGACCTTTACACTTAAAGAAGAAGCTTTGAGACGATGACCTTTGCAACTCCCGCAAAGTTTTTCACTCATATAATCGCTCAAATCTTTTTCATCCTTAAACATATCATAGGCGATTTGAATAATACCTTTCCAAGGTCGTTTGAGGGTGGAATTCTTCCAAGTGAATGTAACTTCAGATCCGTTTCCATAAAGCAAAGCATTTTGTTCATAATCTTTGAGTTCTTCAAAAGATTTATCCGTATCTATTTTATTATTTTTACAAAATCCATTAAAAAGTTCGGCGTAATAATTGCGGTTAAAGCCAAAAATTACTTTAATACCACCTTTGTTGAGTGGCAAAGATTTGTTGAGAATTTTTTTGATGTCAATGCTGTATTTACTCCCAAGTCCCCCACAATCTTCGCAAGCTCCTTTGGGCGAATTGAATGAAAAACTCAAAGGCTCTAAAGGTTCAAAACTGATTTTGCAATCAAAACAGGCTAAATGCTCGCTGTAATGAATCAGTTGGTTATGCTCTCCCTCTTTTTCGTTTAGTATTTCCACTTCTATTTCGCCATAAGTTTCTTTTAAAGCTTTTTCTATGCCTTGAGCGATTCTAGAATGATTATCTTGGTGAATACTGACTCTATCGATTACAGCTTTTATCGTGTGTTTTTTGGTTTTAGATAAGTTGATTTCTTCGTCCAATCGAACCATCACCCCATCGATATAAGCCCGCACATAGCCTTTTTGACGCAATGAAAGGATTTTGTCATTGAAACTGCCTTTTTTCTCTTTGATGAGCGGGGCTAGGATAATGATTTTTGCGTTTTGGGGTAATGAAAGAATTTGATTGATGATATCTGTTTGACTCATTTGAGAGATTGGCTTACCACAAATATGGCAATGTTGTGTGCCGACTCTAGCGTAAAGAAGTCTTAAATAATCATAAATTTCAGTAATCGTTCCCACGGTGGAGCGGGGGTTCTTGCTGGTAGTTTTTTGATCAATGGCAATGGCTGGGGTTAAACCTTCAATCTTATCTACGTTGGGTTTGCCGACTTTATCGAGGAATTGTCTAGCATAGCTAGAGAGGGATTCGATATACCTTCTTTGCCCTTCAGCATAAAGCGTATCAAAGGCTAAAGTGGATTTTCCTGAACCGCTAAGTCCAGTAAATACGATCAATTTGTTTTTGGGAATTTCTAAGTGGATATTTTTAAGATTATTTTCTTTCGCGCCAATGATTTGGATTTTGTCTAACAAGTTGCACTCCTTGCAATGTCTGAAATTATATCAAAAATTACGGTGTTTAAATAGCTGAAGTATTGATTTATGTTTATTCTAAAGTCAGATTCCCTCCTAGATTAAGAGGGAAAATTTTACTTAGGCTTTTGAAGAGTTTCTTGATTTTAAGATTCTTTGCGCACAACTGCCTATAATGATTAAGGCGCAAGCTAAAATTGCCAAATCTTTAATAACCAAGCGTCCTGCTCCTGAAAGATAGGGAAATCCGTAGTTTGGTCCGCCAAGATTCTGAACCCACGCTTCAGGCGTAGTGACTAAAAAGGAAAGAGTTACTAATGTCATTAAAAATACAAGAGTTCCTCCTATAATTCCCAAATAAGGAAAGATAATGCCTAAAAGAGTCAGCGTGCCAAAAGTAATAATCAAAATGCCAAGACCGTAAGAAACCAGATAAGTCCTATTTTCCTGATGCCATTGCGCATTTTGTTCATTAGCAGTTCCTTCTGGAATTTTATGGAATTTATAGTCTTTAGCATCTTTGTAAAGAAAGCTACTTAAAGGAGAATTTGCGACAAAGGGCGTTATTCCTTCTGCTTCGTAATTTACAAACTTCAACCCTCCTATCCAAATAAAAATGATAAAAATAGCAATGTGTGCCATAACGGTTCCACTGCACCTCAACCCCGCAAGTTTTTCCAAAGTCGTATTACTCAACAAGACTTATCCTTTAGCATTTGATTTTTCTTGATTCAGAATAAAAACCAAGGGGATATTTTTAGCTTTTTTAAGATAATTTTTAGTAAATCAAATAAATTATCATTTATAATAACAAAATATTTTATTTGGCAAAAAATTGTTTTCAGAAAAGACAAGAGGAGTAGCTTTAATAAAGAAGAATCATTCAAGGTTATTTGAGTAGTTTTAAGGCTTCTTTGATGATCTCTTGGGTATTTGAACTTTGGATGGATTTGAAAACTTTTAAAATATCTGTATTTTTAAATCCTAAACTTTGCAAAGCCATAAAAGCATCATTGCGCGCACCATCTTTTTCAGGGACATTTCGAGCTTCTGTTAGTTCAGAAAAGAAACCGGCAAGATCAACCATAATTTTGCCCGCTCCTTTGGCTCCGATACCTGGGACGCGTTGGAGAGCTTTGATGTCTTTGTCTTGAATGATTTGGCTGAAAGTTGTTGGCGTATAAGTTGAGAGAATTGCAAGTGCTACTTTGGGTCCTACGCCATTGATTTTAATCAGGCGTTCAAAAGTGATTTTTTCTATTTCTTCAAGAAAACCAAATAAAAGATGTGCGTCCTCACGAATGATTTGTGTGATTAAAAGCTTTATTTTTTGATCTTTTTTTGTGCTGATGGCATAGCTTGCATTCGTTGAAATATGGATTTCATAAATAATACCACCAACGTCAAATTCTGCAAGGGTGGGTTCAAGTTTGTGGATCATGCCAATCATTCCTGCAATCATTGTTTTTCCTTATTTGATTTTTGTTATTTTTTTTGTCGAAGGATTGATCATAATATCGGTGTTTTCACCATCTTTGAGAATCAGTGTTTCATCGCTTGCTCTAGGATAATCGCGATGATAGACGATTTGGTTTTCGAGTTTCCATTCGGTTTGAGTGCGTATTTTAGCCCCCAATGTTTCATTTTCTATTTCAAATAGGCTTTGATTAAGATCTTTGACATTGTTTTGGAGTTTTAGAAGCTCTTTTTTAAGAATTTTGAGCTTTTTAAGGCAGGCAATAAAATCATAATAGATTTTTTTAATATCGCTTTCATTGAGCATTGCTTGTCTGGCTGGGTTGGGGGCGACTTTTATTTTGTCAATGATAGGCTTATGTTCTTTGGCACTTGACATTAAAAATTGATATTCTTTCATCATTTCGTGCATTTTTGTTTTTAACAGAGATATTTTTTTGTTGATAAATTCCATTGTTTGTTTTGTTTTAATATCTGAAGATGCGGATATGACAAATTTGTTTTCGCCTCCTTGTATTTCTTTGAGGTTGCATTCTTTAGCAAAGTGTAGCTTATTGTTTGACTTTAGATTTTTAATCGTAATTTTTTTAGCAAAGATTGTGCTTCCGCTTGCGATTTCAATCGTGCATTCATCAGATTGCACAAAACCCGTATCAAGATTTTTTACATCAAAACTCTCGCCATAAAATTGTCCTTTATGCGTTGTAACTTTTGCTTCTTGTGCGCGTATAATGCTGCTTTGGTGCGTCTGACCTTCAATAGAGATTTTTTGTGCGCAAAGTTCGACGTTTTCCCCGATACTGCCAATAACATTGATGTTTGAGGCTTCAATAATCATATTTGCATTGATAGCATCGATAAACTCATCTTCGGATTTTATGGTTAGTGTAATTCCGCTTTTAAGACCTCCTAAAAGCATTGGGGCGTTGATGGTTTTAATGGTATCAAATTCATAGTTTGTGTTGAAAGTGATGGCGTTATTGTCAATTTTTACATATGCTGTGATTTGGGATCTAAAGATTATTTTTTCTGGGGTTTCTTCTTTTTTGACATAATTTTTATTATGTGTGATGGGTGGCATTTGCTCTATATTTTTGGTATCTGTTTTTATGTAGATACCCTTGAGGTTTCTCCCATTTTTTCCTTTAACTGGTTTGATGTATTCAGCAATTATTTCATCAACGCCTACTCCAAAAAAAGAATTTTCCGGAGCTTTTCTTCCATTTTTTTCCCATTGTTCTTTGAGGATAAAATTAAATTCTGCAGGTTTGTAGGGTATGAAATCAGGAGCACTCTTAAGAAGAATTTTTTGAGGGCACCCTCCTTGCTTTGAAAATTCTTGAAATTGGACTTTTAGATTTTCGCGCTGTTCGTATTGTTGCCTGAAAATGATTTTGTTTTGTGCCATTAATGAATCAATAATGCTAAATATTTCTTCATAAAAATGTTCATCATCAATAATTGTGAAATGATTATCTAGCAAAAGGTATATTTTGTCTGCTTGAGGTGTAATCTCAAGTTTGAGCCCGTAGTCTTTGGTTTTAGGCTTGATTCTGATATCATAGTTTTGAGAGACAAAAAAATCTTCTTTGGTATAGAAGCTGTCTTTTTCAAATTGAATGAGTTCGTTTCCAGTGATGATATGGTATTCGTCTTTTTCGTGGATTTTGATGTTTGTATGGACATTTAAAACGTCAAACCAAAGATGTTTTACATCAATTTTTGATCCGAGTGAGAACTGCTGGAGCTCTTCGTTGATGTCTTCGCAATTTTTTACCACTTGCGGGATAAAATTCGGGGCGTCCATACATTCTCCAATAATAGTGTTGTTTGGTAAAATATCGGAATTATTTTACAACAATTAGGATTAAATATTAATTTCTCTTTAATTTAAAGGAATATTTTGTTAAAGAAAGCATTTTTTACCAATAGTAGCGGGATTATGTGTTCAAGGATTTTCGGGTTTTTGAGGGATTTATATACTGCCCATATTTTAGGTGCGGGAATGTATAGCGATATCTTTTTTGTGGCTTTTAAATTTCCTAATCTTTTCAGGCGCATATTTGGAGAGGGTGCTTTTACTCAAAGCTTTTTGCCAAGCTTTATTTCCAGCAAGAAAAAAGGCATTTTTAGCGTGAGTACATTGATCTTGTTTGCCTTTATTCTTTTAGTCTTGAGTTTTGGAGTTTGGGTATTTTCAGGATTTGTGACCAAAATTTTGGCTTATGGTTTTGATGAAAAAATGATTGCCTTGGCTGAACCGATTGTAGTGATTAATTTTTGGTATCTTGAGCTTGTCTTTATTGTCACATTTCTTGGCACGCTTTTGCAGTATAAAAACAGCTTTTGGGTCAGTGCTTATAATACCGCGTTGCTTAATATCTGTATGATCGGAGCTTTGTATTTGGCAAGAGATAAAGATTCGATGCAGATTGTGTATTTTTTAAGTTATGGGGTTTTATGCGGGGGAGTGGCGCAGATTTTATTGCATTTTTATCCGTTGCATCGTTGGGGTTTTTTTAAGCTTTTCAGTGTGGGTTTTAGACATCTTTGGAGGATTTTTTTTTCGTGTCCGAAGGGCGCGAAGCATTTGGCTCTAAAGGCAAAAGAGGATTTGAAAGCTTTTTTTAAGCAGTTTTTTCCGGCTATTTTAGGGAGTTCTACGGCTCAAATCGCTTCATTTATTGACACGATGCTTGCTTCATTTTTAGTCAGTGGGAGTATTTCGTATTTGTATTATGCTAATCGGATTTTTCAGCTTCCTTTAGCAGTTTTTGCCATAGCGATTTCGACAGCTCTTTTTCCAATGGTGGCCAAAGCAATCAAAAATTCAGAAGAAAAACGCGCTTTAGATAAGATGAAAAAATCTTTTTGGTTTTTGTTTATGATGCTTTGGATGTGTTCTATCGGGGGTATCATACTTAAAAATGAGATTATGTGGCTTTTGTTTGAAAGCGGGAATTTTCACAGGAGTGATACTTTAGCTTCGGCTAATGTGTTTGCAATGTATATGATTGGTTTGTTGCCTTTTGGGTTGTCAAGGATTTTTTCTTTATGGTTTTATGCACACAAGCTTCAAGGCAGGGCTGCTAAAATTTCAGCCATTTCGCTATTGTTTGGGGTAGCGTGTTCATTGGTGCTAATGCGTTATTTTGAGTCTGCTGGACTTGCTTTGGCAGGAAGCTTAAGCGGGATAATGCTTTTTATTCTTAGTGTCAAGGAATTCGGGCTTGGTAACTTTTGGAGTATAATTGCTTATCCAAAAGGCTGGATTGCGCTATTTTTGATGGGGGTTATCGAAGTAGGGGCGTTGTATTCTTTTTTATATTTTTTTCATATCAGTTAAAAGGTCGATGATGAAGATTTATGATACCAAACAAAAACAGAAAGTGGATTTTGTCCCGATAGTCCCTAAGAAAGCAAGGATTTATGTTTGCGGTCCGACAGTTTATGATAACGCTCATTTGGGACACGCTAGAAGTTCCATTGCGTTTGATTTGCTTGTACGTACATTAAAACTCAGTGGCTATGAAGTGATTTTTGTGAAAAATTTTACTGATATTGATGATAAAATCATTAAAAAAGCTCTTGATACAAATGTTGATATTAAAGAACTCAGTTCGCACTATATCAGATTGTATTTGGAAGATATGGAAGCTTTGGGTGTGAAGCGAGCGGATAAAGAGCCTAAGGCAAGCGAAAATTTCGAAGCGATTGTGGGGCTTATCCATAAGCTTTTAGATAAACAAATCGCTTATAAGACTTCCAACGGAGATATTTATTTAGATGTAAGTAAAGACAATCTTTATGGGAGCATTAGCCATCGAGGTACGCAAGAAGATAACAATATTAGTCGAGTGGGTGAAAATGAGGAAAAGCGGAATGAAAAAGATTTTGTTTTATGGAAATCCTATAAAGGAAAAGATGATATTGGTTATGAGACCTCATTAGGAAAGGGTCGTCCGGGATGGCATATCGAATGTTCTGCGATGATTGAGGATAGCTTGGCTTATGCTGGTGAGCCTTATCGGATTGATATTCACGGCGGGGGTGCAGATCTTGTATTTCCCCACCACGAAAACGAGGCTTCTCAGACCCGTTGTGCTACTGATGTGGAGATCTCTAAATATTGGATGCATAACGGCTTTGTCAATATTAATGGCGAAAAAATGAGCAAAAGCTTGGGAAATAGCTTTTTTATCAAAGATGCATTGAAAGTTTATGACGGAGAGATTTTGCGGAATTATCTCTTAGGGACGCATTATCGGGCAATTTTAAATTTTAATGAAGAAGATTTATTGGTGAGTAAAAAGCGTCTTGATAAGCTCTACCGGCTTAAAAAAAGGGTTGAGGGAGAGGTAGGGGAGGTTGATGAAAAATTTAAGTCAGCTATGCTTGAAGCAATGAGCGATGATTTAAATATTTCTAAAACATTGAGTGTGCTTGAAGAAATGATGGGGGCATCCAATGATGAATTGGACAAAAATCCTAAGAATAAAGCATTTAAGGCAAAAGTTCTAGGAAATATCGATTTTGTCGATAGGCTTTTAGGCATCGGAGGGAAGAAAGCTTCAGATTATTTTCAACTTGGGGTGAGTGAAGAACAAAAGGCTTGGATAGTTTCTCAAATATCCTTGCGAGATCAAGCAAAAAAAGATAAAGACTTTGCTTTAGCTGATAAGATTAGAGACGAACTTGCAGGCATTGGGATTGGATTGATGGATACGCCACAAGGTTGTGTGTGGGAAAAAATGGCTTGAGTTTAGGAAGATAGATAAATTTTCAATATTTTTTATTTTGATGTATTTTCGATGATTGCGAATTTTACATAATTTTTATTACAGATGAAATGTTGCTATCAAAGAGATTTATTAACACGATTTTTTCAGCTTGGTTTCAGGATGATAAGGCAAGGATAAGCCTTTAGAGAGTAAAACCCCCTCAATTTATCCCTTAAATATCACGCAGCGATTATGATTACTTTGGCTACAAAAGGCTTTAAATTTATTTTTCATAAAAATCATAATGTTAAAATGCTTTTATTCCATCAGGGAAAACAACAATACAATGTAAAGAAAGGCGTGAAATGCAATTTTTTGAAGTTAAATTAGAATTGGACAAAGAGGGGTTTTTAGATCCTAAATACGGCGGGAATGCTTCAAAAGGATTTTTGGATAATGAGGGCTTGCCTGATTTTTCTCCAAAAATCTCTTGGGAAAGTGTGGCTGGGGCTGATAGCTATGCGCTTGAATTGATTGATTATGATGCGTGCAGCGTGTGTGGGAAGATTTTTGTGCATTGGGTTGTAGCAAATATTACTTCAAACGTGCTTGAAGAAAATGCTTCAAGAGAAGATAAAAATATTCTTCAAGGTGTCAATTCTATGACGCAGGGATTTTACAGAGGGGATGGCGATGAGACACAAAAGCGCGCTTCTAATGTTGCTTGCAGTAAATATATCGGTCCAATGCCACCAGATAAGGATCATCACTATCTTGTGAATGTTTATGCACTCGCTTGCAAAAAGTTGGATTTACAAACCCCATTTTTTATCAATCATCTCCACGATGCTATGAGAGGGCATATCTTAGGGATAGGACGTACAGAATTTAAATACAGACAGTATAAAAGATAATTTTTTTTGATTTTATTAAACGGTTTTGTATTTTAGAATAATTTTATTTTAATTCATAATAAATTGTTATATAATATTCTTCATCATAATTTGAAATTTATCAAAAAGGAAAAATAGATGAAGAAGATATTGATCGGAGCCGTTTGTGCCGTAGCTTTAAGTGGAATTTTGGCAGCTGAAGATAGTGGCGTGTTTGTGGGCGTGAGTTATCAGGGCGGACAAGCATCTTTGAATGAAAAGTATGATGGTCTTGTGAAAATGAATGGCACATCTATTCCTAATCAAGATATTCACGAGAAATATAATAAGAATCCAATGATGAATGGTGCAGGTATCAAGCTTGGATACAAACAATTTTTTGGAAATTCTAAATGGTTTGGTCTGCGTTATTATGCTTTTTTGGATTATGGGTATGCGAATTTTGGCAAGATAATTCCCGATTTGGATTCTTCTCCAGATAACCCTACATATAAGAGTTATTACACACATATGTTGAGCTATGGTGTAGGCATTGATACTTTATGGAATTTTATCAATAAAGATAATGCAAGTTTTGGTATTTTTGCAGGCATTGGTGTAGGAGCTGATACGTGGATTGCCAATGGGAAGGATTTTCAAGAAAAATTTTTTCCAAAAGGAAAAGTGGGGTATGTAAATTTTCAAGCTACGATCGATGCAGGATTGCGAACCAATCTCTACAAACACCACGGCTTTGAAGTCGGCGTGAAAGTTCCACTGTTGCAAGATAAAATCTTTAACGATAAAGATGATACTATTCCTACTGAAGTACCTATAATAACCGCAGATATGAGCAATACAACAAAAGTCCAACGGAATTATTCTGTTTATGTGAGCTATCTCTACACTTTTTGAGGAATAAAAATAAATGAGTATAAATGATAAAAAATTTTTTTTGTTATGGGGGGGGGGTATTGATGGCTTTGGCCATGCCCCTTTGTGCCGAAAATAGCGGTTTATTTTTGGGAGTGAGTTATCAAATTGGCTCAGCAAGCTTTTTTCAAGAGAGCAAAACGCAAGTTCAAGGCATTTCTGAAACCACTTCCAATAAAGTGGAAACAACCAAGCCCGAAGATGGTGCAGGTATCAAGCTTGGATACAAACAATTTTTTGGAAATTCTAAATGGTTTGGTCTGCGTTATTATGCTTTTTTGGATTATGGGTATGCTGATTTTGGTACTTTAAAAGGTAAGGATCGCCATAGTCATATGTTTAATTATGGTGTGGGGGCTGATACGCTTTGGCAAGTATTTGATTTTCCAAATATTAGTTTTGGATTTTTTTGTGGCGGGAGTGTGGGAGCTGATAGCTGGATAGGGAATGGTAATTATACGAATTTTCAAGCTTTGGTTGATGCAGGATTGCGAACCAATCTCTACAAACACCACGGCTTTGAAGTTGGCGTGAAAGTTCCCTTTTCTCAAAATAAAAATTTCAAAACGACAAAAAATTCTTCCTATGCGAATACAATAGAAGAAAACAGAACCAATGTCCGCTACAATTCTTCATTTTATGCCAGTTATTTTTATACGTTTTAAATCCCAAAGAGTTTAAAACTCTTTTCTAGGATCACCCGAACCATACATAATATGGGTTTTGGGATCAATAACAATTGCATTGACATCTCCCATCACGGGTTTTGTAACGATTTGATATCCCATTTTTTTGAGATTATCTTTGACATCTTGAACCATCCCGTATTTTTCAATCCTGATTTCATCTGGAAGCCATTGCATATGAAATCTAGGAGCTTCTATGGCTTCAGAAATATCCATTTTATGATCAATCACATTGCTAATGACTTGTAAAACGGTTGTAATGATCCTTGCGCCTCCAGGACTCCCCACTACCATAAAGAGTTTTCCGTCTTTAAGGACAATAGTTGGAGACATAGAGCTTAGAGGTCTTTTGTTCGGTTCTATCGCATTGGCATCTCCCCCTACAAGACCATAGAGATTGGGCGTTCCAGGTTTGATAGAAAAATCATCCATCTCGTTATTGAGTAAAAATCCAGCTCCATCAACTGCGGCGGCACTGCCATAAGAAGCATTGATGGTATAGGTAACACTGACAGCATTTCCCCATTTGTCGGCTACAGAATAATGGGTTGTATTATGTCCTTCGTGGATTTGCCCTAAACCTGGGTTGATTTTGGAACTTGGGGTAGCAGCATTAGGCAAAATATTTTGATAAATCTTTTTTGCATAGGCTTTGTCTATGAGTTTTGCAACAGGGACTTTTATAAAATCAGGATCCCCCATAAAAACTGATCTATCTGCATAAGCTTGTCTCATTGCTTCAGCCATAATATGGATAGTTTTGCTTGATCCAAAGCCAAGCGCTCCGATGTCAGCATTTTCCATCACGTTAAGGATCTCAATGATGTGGGTTCCGCCAGAACTAGGTGGAGCCATTGATACGATTTCATAGCCTCTATAGTTGCCAATCACAGGCTTTCTCCAGACTACATTATAGTTTGCCAAGTCTTCTTTGCTAATAATCCCGCCATTTTTTGCCATATCTTTGACTATAAGATCAGCTATTTTGCCGTGATAAAAAGCTTTTGACCCCTCTTTTTGGATAAGTTCTAATGTTTTGCCTAAGTCTTTTTGAACAAATATGTCGCCTTCTTTATAAGAACTACCATCTTTTTTGAGAAAATATTTTTTGCTTGAGGCAAATTTTGAAAAATCTTTTTTGGCTTCAGCCATTGTCTCCCCTTGTCTTTGGGTAATGACAAAACCTTTTTGAGCAAGTTCAATGGCGGGTGCGATAAGCTCAGAAAGTTTTTTTGTACCATATTTTTCAAGCATTGCACTCATTCCTGCGACGGTTCCAGGAACTCCAGCAGCAAGATATCCGATTGTGCTTGCCTCAGGGATGACATTGCCTTTTTTATCCAAGTACATATCTTTTGTGGCTTTCAGAGGGGCTTTTTCTCTAAAATCAAGCGTGATATTTTCCCCATTTGCCAAGTGAATCACGGCAAATCCGCCTCCACCTATATTGCCTGCTGCAGGATGGACAACTGCGAGTGCATATCCCACAGCGACAGCAGCATCAATTGCATTACCGCCTTTATTGAGGACATCTTTACCGATTTTATTTGCCAATTCATTGCTGGAAATGGCAAGTCCTGTGGTTGTGTCTTTTATCGGCGGGTAAGCAGCTGCACTTAATATTTGAAGAAAACCTATAAAAAATATGAACGCTAGAGATTGAGCGAAAAATTTTTTCATTCTTGTTCCTTTTGAGGTATTAAAATTTGTATGAGTTTGGATTTTAACAATAACCAATGTTTTTATGCAAGAAAATTATGAAATTTTTTTCTTGTTATTTCGTATTGTTTCTATTTGAGACTTTTGGAAATGTTTTAAATGTCTTTATTTGATAATTAAAGTTGTATTTAAGCCTATAAAATATTTTTTGAAAAAATTCTTTATTATCAAAAATACGATTTTGTAGCAATTTTTTTGTTTTTTCCCAATCTTGTGATTATATTTATGCTTGCTTTTAAATTATGGTTAATCTCTTTTACGACATTCTATGACAAGCTTAAAATTTTATGCTGTATTTTGATTTGTTTCATAGGTAAAATGATATAAAATATAATATTATACAAAAATTTAAAAGGTGCATAATGGCTCTTGCTTTGGCATTGAAATATCGTCCGACTCAATTCAGCGATCTCATCGGACAAGAGAGCGTTTCTCAGACGCTATCTTTAGCGCTTGATCATTCGCGTATTTCTCACGCATATCTTTTTAGCGGACTTCGTGGGAGCGGGAAGACGAGTTCGGCAAGAATTTTCTCACGCGCACTTCAATGCGAAAAGGGTCCTACAAGCACACCGTGTGGCGAGTGTGATAATTGCAAAGCCGCACTTGAAAATCGCCATCTTGATATTATTGAGATGGATGCGGCTTCTAGCAGAAAGATTGATGATATCAGAGATCTGATTGAACAAACTAAATATCGTCCTAGCTACGGGAGATATAAGATCTTTATCATTGATGAAGTCCATATGCTCACAAAAGAAGCTTTTAATGCGCTTTTAAAGACACTTGAGGAGCCGCCTGATTATGTAAAGTTTATCTTGGCAACCACTGATCCTCTCAAACTCCCTGCGACTATTTTGAGTAGAACACAACACTTCAGATTTAAAAAGATTCCTCATAAAGCCGTTGTTGCCCATATTGCCAATATTTTAGATAAAGAAAGCGTTAGTTATGAGCCAGAGGCTTTGGAAATTATTGCTAGAAGCGGTTCGGGAAGTTTGAGAGATACGCTTACCATTGCTGATCAAGCGATTAATTTTTGCAATAAACATATTACGACTGCTAAAATCACTGAAATGTTAGGGGTGGTCGATCCTTATACGCTTAGGGAGTTTTTTAACTCGATTTTTCAATCTGATGAAGCAAAGCTTGAAGAAATCTTATCTTTGTTGGAAGAATATGAATGCGAGATGATTGTTGATGAAATGACATTGTTTTTAAAAGAGGCTTTACGTTCCAAAGATAAAGATTTTCCGGTTGTTCTTGTTGATAGGTTTTTGCGTATTTTGACTGAAAGTAAGTTTTTACTCAATCTGAATTCTGAAGGAAGTTTTGTTTTATTGCTAATGAGTTTGAAAATGCGAGAAGCGATGAAAGTCAGAGATATTGATTCAATGATTAGAGAGTTGGAATCCAATCTTTTTTCATCTCAAGGGTTAGTGTCCCAGCCTTTGGTTTCAAGTCCAAAAAATATTTCTTCTCCAAAACCTGAAGAGAGTGCCTTATCTTGTGGTAAAACTGCTTTGAGAGAGAACTTATTTGAATCTTTGATTGTTAAAATCTATGATCGCAACAAAAGACTTGGGGAGATTTTTGAAAAAAATATTGCTTTTGTATCTTTTGAAAATTCTGTTTTAAGTTGGAAATCTAAGGCTAGTGGCGAAGAACGGACAATGCTTGTGCAAAATTATTCCCATATTAAAATGATGGTTCAAGAAATTTATGGGGTTTTGACTAAAATCAATTCGATTCAAGACGTTCAAGAAGATCCCGTTTTTTTGGAAAATCAATCTGAAAATATTCCCATTCAAGAAAAACCTATTCTTGAGCAAAAAGTTTCACGAGATCAAAATTTTGAGGCAGAATTTCAGAAAAAGACCGATGAGGTTTCTCAAAAACCTGTCTTAAAAGCCCCACACGAAATTTTTTTAGAAGAAAATAAGGAGCTTGTCGAAAATATTAAAGTCCATTTAGGGGCAACGAAGATGATAATTTTAGAGGATGAAAAGAAGGATTTGTGAAAGAAATTTGTGCTGATCTTGAGAATATTTTTATTGTCACCAAATATTTGAAAGAGATTGCTTTAAATGCTAATAAAGTTTTTTTATTGCGGGGTGATTTGGCGAGTGGTAAAACAAGTCTTGTACGTACTTATAGTGAGTCGATTTATCCCAATGAGATGGTGACTTCCCCTACTTTTAGTGTGATGCATCAATATGGCGATATTTATCATTATGATCTCTATAATCGAACTTTGAAAGATTTGCTTGCTTTGGGGCTTTTGGAGTGGCTTGAAAATGAGGGGACGCATTTTGTGGAATGGGGAGATGAGACTTTAGAAGTGTTGCTTAGAGAAAATGGGTATGATGTTTGTGTGATTGAATTGTATAAGCGTGAAAATGATCGAATTTATAGGATTTTTAATGAATAAGCTCAAAGCTCAAAATCTTAGCAAACAAATCAAAAAGACAAAAATTGTTTATGATGTTTCCATTGAGGTTTCAAGTGGGGAGGTTGTAGGTCTTTTAGGTCCCAATGGGGCGGGAAAAACGACTACTTTTTATATGATATGTGGGTTATTGCAACCTAGTGGGGGAAAAGTATTTCTTAATGATATTGATCTTTCAGGTTATCCTTTACACAAGCGTTCGAATATGGGAATCGGGTATTTGCCCCAAGAGTCGAGTATTTTTAAAGAATTGAGTGTGGAGGATAATTTGGCTTTGGCAGCAGAAACTTCTTTCAGGAATTCTAAGGAAGCTCAAAATAAAATCGAACAAATGCTTGAAGCCTTTAACATTGCTCCTATACGCCACCGCAAGGGGATATCTTTAAGCGGGGGTGAAAGAAGAAGAGTAGAGATTGCTAGGGCTTTAATCAAAGATCCTAAGTTTATTTTGCTTGATGAGCCTTTTGCTGGCGTTGATCCCATTGCAGTCATTGATATTCAAAAGATTATTGAGCAATTAGTGTCTTTAAATATTGGTGTGCTCATCACTGATCATAATGTCAGAGAAACGCTCTCAGTCTGCCATCGGGCTTATGTCATCAAAAGCGGGTCATTGCTTGCAAGCGGGAATAGCGAACAGATTTATGAAAATCCTTTGGTGAGAAAATATTATTTGGGCGAAAACTTTAAGGTATAACGATGGCGCAAGGGGCTAGACTACGTCAGAATACAAGCATTAAAAATAAGCTTTCCACGACACTTAAAAGTTGGTTGCCTATTCTTCAAAGCAATGTTTTTGATATGGAAGAAACAATCAATGAATATGCTAAGGAAAATCCTTATGTCACTCTTCAAAGTTCAATTGTAAGAGATTTTAGTTCCAAACTTAAGAAACCCTATCCTAATTCTCCTGCAAAAAATTCTATCAGTGACAAAATAGAGTCTTTAAGTATTTATGAAAAGAGTCTTTATGAAACCCTTGCTGATCAGCTTCTGCCCCCACTTTTTCCGACTCAAATTTCTGTGAATATTGCTTTGGATATTATTGATAATATCGATGAAGAGGGGTATTTTGAAGCAGATGAGAAAGAACGCGCTCAGAGTTTGGGAATTGGGCTTGAAGAATATCAAAAAGTGAGGCAAAGATTTGCCTATCTTGAACCCAAAGGCGTAGGGGCAAAAAACCTCATTGAGTCATTTTTGTTCCAGCTCCAAGATCATTCAGAGATTTCTGATGATGTTTATTCTTTGTGCGTGAAAATCATCAATGATTTATCCAACCACAAAAACTATAGCACTTTAAAAGATTATTTAGAAGCGATGAAAGTGATTAGAACTTTTAAAAACCCTCCCGCTTTAGCTTTTTTTCAAAAAGATCCCTTTGTGATTCCTGATATTTTGGTGATTGAAGATGGTGGAGAAATACAAGTTCGGCTTAATGATGAGTATTATCCGAGTGTGATTATTGAAGATATTAAGGTTAAAACTTCTGGGCAATATTTAAAGAATAAATTGAAAGAAGCAAGAGATTTGATTGATGCTTTAGATATGCGCAAACAGACGATTCAAAAAATTGGCTTGATGATTGTGGAATATCAATATGATTTTTTCAAAGGCGGAGAAATCAAACCAATGAAGCTTAAAGATATTGCAGATGAATTCGGACACGCTCCAAGTACTATTTCACGAGCGATTTCAAACAAATATCTTGAATGTTCAAGGGGAATTTTGCCGATTAAAAGCTTTTTTACAACTGCAATTGATGGAGATACTTCAAATGCCTCTATCAAGGATTTTATCAGCGAACTCATTAAAAATGAAAATCAAAAAAAGCCTTTGAGTGATCTGAAAATCCTACGGCTTATTGAAGAAAAATTCCAGCTTAAAATGGTTCGAAGAACAATTACAAAATATCGAAAACAACTCAATATAGCAAGTTCAAGCGAAAGAAAAAAGCTTTATGAGATAAGTGTGGGAACGTGAGTTTGGATATAAAAATCATTGTGCTATTTTAAGATTTTTGGTCACAAAAACCTTTTAAAGTTTTCAAATTTGTGTTTTTAAAGGATTTTGTCCTGTTTAAAAAAAACAGGAGCTATTTTTTAGCTTTTCCTGCGATGATGAAACGCAAGGCATTGAGTTTGATAAATCCTGCTGCATCTTTTTGATTATAAACATTGTCTTCTTCAAAGGTGCTATAAGCTTGATTGAACAAAGAATTTTTAGATTCTCTTCCAGTGATGATAACATTGCCTTTGTAGAGTTTGAGGGTTACTTTGCCTGCAACATTTTCTTGTGTTTTATCTATGAGGGCTTGGAGTGCTTTTCTCTCAGGAGAAAACCAATAGCCATTATAAATCAATGAAGCATATTTTGGCATCAATTCATCTTTTAAATGTGCTTCTTCTCGGTCTAGGCAAATTGATTCGATAGCACGGTGGGCTTTGAGTAAAATGGTTCCGCCTGGAGTCTCATAACATCCTCTTGATTTCATACCGACATAGCGATTTTCTACCAAATCCAATCTACCAATCCCGTGTTTTCCTCCAAGTTTATTGAGTTTGTCCAAGAGATTTGCTGGGCTTAAGGAAATACCATTAATGCTCACAGGATCGCCGTTTTTAAATTCAATACTGATGGCTTCAGGAGTATCAGGAGCATTCATTGGAGAAACGCTCCATCGCCACATATCTTCTTGGGGTTCAACGGCAGGATCTTCAAGGATCTGCCCCTCATAAGAGATATGCAATAAATTAGCGTCCATAGAATACGGGGATTTTTTACCTTTTTTTTCAATGGGTATTCCTGAATTTTGGGCATAATCAAGAAGCTTTTCCCTTGAGTTTAAATCCCATTCCCTCCAAGGGGCAATGATTTTAATATCAGGATTGAGTGCATAGGCGCCAAGTTCGAATCGAACTTGATCGTTTCCTTTGCCTGTAGCCCCGTGAGATATTGCATCTGCACCGACTTGTTTGGCAATTTCGACCAATCTTTTTGCGATTAAGGGGCGTGCGATACTTGTTCCTAAAAGGTATTCGCCCTCATAAATGGTATTAGCACGAAACATTGGGAATACGTAGTCGCGTACAAATTCTTCTTTTAGATCTTCTATGAAGATATGTTCAGGTTTAATGCCAAGTTGTTGTGCTTTTTCTCGGGCAGGTTCGACTTCTTCGCCTTGTCCGATGTCGGCAGTAAAAGTGATGACTTCGCAATGATAATTATCTTGAAGCCATTTTAGAATCACGCTTGTATCAAGCCCGCCTGAATATGCCAAAACCACTTTTTTAATATTTGTATTTGCCATTTTTGCCTCATTTGTGTAAAGTTTATGAATTCTATCAAAAGTTGTATAAAAGTGATATACTCTAGCGCGAAAAGGGTCGAAAATTATTTTTAAAAAGGGTTTGAATGCAAATGATTGATTGGGTCGGTATCATTTTAATAACCGGAGTTATTTTGTTTGGGATTTATAAGCTTTTAAATTTAAAGAGTTCTTCTAAAAAAGGGTGCGGATGTGGGGGAAATGGAAAATGTTCAAAACCAAAAGCCTATCATTTTGACAATAAAAAATCTTGAGAGTTTTTGTTAAATATTTGTAATATTTTAAGAATCCATTGCAAAAAAAATCTCAAGCGGGTAGTTTTTGCCGATTTTTTTAAGGTCAAGATAAGCATTAATGATTGGAAATTCATTTTTTGAATAAGTGCTTAAGCGTTCGCTTACAAGGTCTATCATTTCCAAATTAAGGAGTATGTAAAGATAGCTTTTTTCAGCCTTTTCATTTTTGTCAGCAAGGTATTCAAAAAGCTTAAGCCAAACATCTGGTGAAAGAAAAGGCTTGGATTCTTTGGCAAGTTTGAGGTAATTGTTTTGATCGTAGTTTGCTTTTTCGCATAATTCGGCAATGGTTTTGCGTTCAAGTGTTGTGCGATTTTGAGAGTAGGCGATAAAAAGTTCTTGAAGCATTTCTTTATCCAAAAACCCTCCAGAAAGCTCAAGAGCCTTTTGAATTTCTTTGTCATTCCCTTTTTGAATGATCTGGGTAAAAGCGTATTTTTTAAAATCAACATTGAGGCTTCCTTTGAGGATCTCCAAAGCAAACTTAAGATCTTTTTGAATTTTATTACGGGTATTCTTAATGAAGAATTCATTTTCTTCAGATAAATCGTATTTTTTTAAATCCTGATTATTGCCTTGTTCGACTTGATCATATGTTTCAAAAAGCTTGTCTATTTTGGCATAGGAGCTTTTAGGAGTGTTTAAGTCTGGTTTTAATTCAAATCGCGCCAAGATTTTTGAAAGAAAGCTATAGTGTTGATTTTTATAGTTTTGTTTTGTAAATGTTTTTTTGGTGTTTTGCTCAATGATTTGATTGACAATTTTTTCGAAATCCCTGTTGTTATTGTATTTGACGAGCAAACCTCTGATCCATTCGCCTAAAAAAAATATCAAAGACAAAACAAAAAATATTAAAATCACAATTGTAATCCAAACAGCGACAGGAAGATTTACAGATTGCGATTGATGGGGCGTGGATAGCGTATAAGTGCTTGAGTCTAAACTATAGATATAAATACCTACTGCAATGATGAATAAAACAGCAAAAATAATATAATATTTGAATTTCATCTTTCACCCCTGTTTTTGGACTTTTCGTGCAATTCCCTACAGTTGATACAGTATTTGGCGTGTGGCTTAACTTTTAATCTTTGAATATCGATTTCATCATCGCACATTTCACAAATCCCATAACTTTTATTTTTGATTTTTTGCAATGAATGCATTATATCTTTTAATTCTAACCCGTGTTTTTGTATCATCAAAAAATCAAGCTCACCTTGAAGATTTGCAGAGACAATATCACTCTGATCTTTTAAATTTGCAGCGTATAACTCTATTAAATTGGTATTTCTCAGATTAATATTAGAAGTTATCTCCTCAAGCCTTTCTTTTAGCATACGTTCAAAAAATTTGAGATTTTTATTGTCCAACTCATTCTCCTTATTTATGATATGGATGGCAGTTTATGATGCTGAAAGCTCGATAGATTTGCTCACATAAGATAATTTTTACAATTTTATGGCTGAAAGTTAGGAGGCTTAGGCTGACAGGAAAGCATTTTTTTAGAAAATCTTCTTCAAATCCATAGGCTCCGCCGATAAAAAAATTGATTTTGCTTTGGTTCTCAAACAAAGCACTGAATTCAATGCTGTCAAGTATTTTTCCTCTTGGATGTAAAGCAATGTTTTTACCTTCTGTCATAAAGGGTTGAAAGGCTTTTGTGTAAGATTGTTTGGCATTTTTTTCTGAAATTTTTTGGGCATTGGATATTTCGGCATTCATAATATCTTGAACGATCAAATTTACTCCAAATTGTTTGCATTGCTTTTGGTAGTGCTGTACAAAAAGATTGAGTTCTTGGTTTGTTTTAGTGATCGAGTATAGGTTGCATTTCATAGTGAGGGTTGAGCATAAGGATTAAATCGCTTAAAGTTTTTTTAAGCTCTTTTCGATGGACGACCATATCAATAAGACCGTGTTCAAGTAAAAATTCAGCCGTTTGGAAACCTTCGGGTAAGTCTGCACCGATGGTTTGTTTGATGACTCTAGCCCCTGCAAAGCCAATCATTGCTCCAGGTTCTGCAATGATGAGATCACCTAAAAATGCAAAAGAAGCACTTACTCCCCCAAAGGTCGGATCTGTC
This sequence comes from Helicobacter sp. 12S02232-10, assembly GCF_002272895.1. Taxonomy (NCBI): domain Bacteria; kingdom Pseudomonadati; phylum Campylobacterota; class Epsilonproteobacteria; order Campylobacterales; family Helicobacteraceae; genus Helicobacter; species Helicobacter sp. 12S02232-10. The sequence goes on along the minus strand of NZ_MLAQ01000009.1, from coordinate 15,287 downwards.
AGCAAGGAAATAAAAGGTAGTTTGGCTTCAGTAAGTTTGCTCAATGCGGCACTAGTTTTTGCCATTTGCATTAAAGAATAAGTCGATTCTTGCATTCTTGCTCCACCACTTGTAGAAACGATCAGTAAAGCTTGTTTTTTTGTCAAAGCTCGGTTGATAGAACGTACAATTTTCTCCCCCTCTACAGATCCTAGACTTCCCCCCATAAAGGCGAAATCAAAAACTGCGATTTGAAGTGGAATATGATTGATGGTTGCTTCTCCACATATTACAGAACTTGGGCGTCCTGTTTTTGCCTCATATTTTTTAATTCTTTGTTTATAACTTTCTTTATCGACAAAATTCAGCGGGTCAATGGGCTTAAGAGTTTTGTCATATTCTATAAAACTTCCTTCATCACACAAAAGAGCAATGCGATCATTTGCAGATATTCTGAAGTGATAGTTGCATTTGGGGCAGATGTGAGATTGGGAAAAAACTTCCTTGTAGTACATCAAAGCCGAACATTTCGGACACTTTATCCAGTGGCTAGAGGCATCTTTTTGCGTTGATTTACTTTCATCTTTTTTAAGATTTTTTAAAAAATCCGCAAACCCCATTTCTAGTCCTTTTTTGCAATTTTTAAAATCATATCAAAGATTTGCTTATTTCTGCTTACGAGTAAAAAGTGTTCAGAGCTTTTTATCCATAAATGCCTACATAGAAATAGCCCAGCTTTGGAATCGTATTTTCTTATTTTTCCTCCAAAAAGCATAAAATTGGCGTAGTGGGCGTAAGCAAGCGAAATTGCACTAGCTCCGAGCGAACGAAATTTTATTTTTTGTTCAAAAAGTTTAGTGGCAAGATCGGGGTTTGAGTAGGCTTTTTCAAAAATTCCGCATTTTGCAGGGAGACTGCTTTGGGGGATTGGTGTTGTGAGGCAATCAGAAAGCTTTACAAATCTTATCCCCTCTCCAAGATCAAAATAAGCAGTTTGGGAACAAAAATTAATAATGATTGCCTCTTTGGTTTGTCCGCTTTCATCGCATAAAGCCACTGAAGCACCATAATAAGGAATATTTGAGATATAATTGTCGCTTCCATCTAGGGGATCTAAAACAACGACATTTTTCCCATTTCCCTGAATATAGCCTGATTCTTCAGAATCAATATTGGCTATGGGTAGCAAATGCTTGGTAAAAATTTCTTCACTGATTAAATCCGCTCCCAGACTAACATCTCCACCCGCTCCAATTTGATGTTCTTGCATATATTCAAGTTTTCGTTGTGATAAAATTTCGATGATTTGTCGGCTAGCCTGAATCGACGCTTCTATAAAATCGCTCAAAAAATATCCTTGAATGCGGTCTTGTTTTGAATCTAGATTGCCATTATAGTGATTTTATTTTAAGCGAAACTTTAAACAGGAGAATGTGTGCAAGGATATATTTTAAATACAATCCCAATAAAAAACGAAGATTTGATCGTGCATATTCTGACACCTTTTGGCATTAAGAGACTTTACCGATTTTATGGGGCTAGGCACAGCATTATTCATTTGGGCAAAAAAATAGATTTTGAAGAAGAAGGAAACGGATTTTTTCTACCCAAGCTCAGAAATGTAATGCATTTGGGGTATCCTTGGGAAAATAATTTAGATAGAGTATATATTTGGCAAAGGTTCATTGGACTTTTAAATAAACATCTTTTTGATATTTATGAGCTTGATAGTTTTTATTTCAATATGCTTCAAGATGGTGCGATCAAGCTATCCAAACAAAATCCTTTACGTGTGGGGCTTGAAATGTATGCGGAGCTTTTGAGTTTTGAAGGTAGGGGGGATAAGGGGGAAAGGTGTTTTATTTGTGGGAGCAAGACGGGAGAGCAAATCAGTCTTGCGAGAGCTTTTTTATTTGCTCACCCAACTTGTATCGGAGGCAAGACATTTAAGAAAAGTGACATCTTAAAATTCCTTGCTTTAAAAACCACTCTGCACTTTTGTGATGAAGACGTGGAGAGAATGTGGGAAATCCTTACGAAAGGGTTGTAACATCTTGATAAGGATTTTGTGAATAAGGATGGATAATTTTGGGATCTGCAAGCAAACAGACATTTCGCGGATCTTTGTTTTCATAATCGATTTTGCTTAATAAATCCCTTGCTATGTTTAATCTAGCTGCTTTTTTATCGTTAGAATCAACCATAATCCAAGGTGCATAGGGGGTATGGGTTCTTGAAAACATTTTTTCAAATGCCTCTGTGTATTCGTCCCATAGGCTAAGGGATTTGGAATCAATGGGGCTTAGTTTCCATATTTTAAGCGGATCGGTTTTGCGACTTTTAATACGGCGTTTTTGCTCTTCTTGATTGACGTTGAGAAAATATTTAAAAATCATTGTACCACTTGAGATGAGCATTTGCTCAAGGTTTGAGACTTGATAAATGAATTGTTTATATTCTTCTTGTGTGCAAAACCCCATTACTTTTTCAACTCCTGCTCGGTTGTACCAACTTCTGTCAAAAAATACAATTTCTCCTCCAGATGGAAGCGTGCTAATATAGCGTGTGAAATACCATTGAGATTTTTCGGTCTCTGTGGGTTTTTGAAGCGCTACAATGCGACATCCTCTAGGATTTAAATGTTCGGTTAAAGCTTTGATAGTACCTCCCTTCCCTGCACCATCTCTGCCTTCCATAATAATTACGATTTTTTGGTTGTTTTTTTTGACCCAATTTTGAAGTTTTACAAGTTCAATTTGGAGTTTGATGATTTCTTCGTTATAAAACCATTCTTTGAGTTTTTTATTTTTCCTATAGACGTGTTTTTCATTGGGTTGAGATTCAGGACGAATTGTTATTACAGGGTTTTGTTTTGACATTTTATCTCCTTTGTGTATATAATGATTATATCGAAATAGGGGGCGTTTATGAAAAAGTTTTTGACTTTTTTAGGAATTGACAATGAGGCAAGTCTGATATTATGCCAGCATTATGCCGAAAAGTTTGATGTAAGAATGCGGGTTGAAAATGAGAAGATTTTATTGGAAGGGAAAGATACTCAAAAGGTTTTTGAATCCATCAAATCTGTTTTTGGGGATAAAGTAATCGAGTCAGATAATTTGACAGCCTCCATTATAGATATTTTAAAGAAAGGTAATAAAAAAATCGCCACCGCAGAAAGTTGCACCGGAGGGCTTTTGGCGTATCAATTCACATCAGTATCAGGAGTTTCAGATGTTTATGAGGGTGGCATTGTCAGCTACAGCAATGCCATCAAACATAAGTGCTTGGGTGTAAAAACAGAGTGGCTTGAAAAATATGGCGCAGTCAGTGAGCCTGTAGTGCGCGATATGTTAAGTGGAGCACTGAAGGTTTTTGGCGTTGATTATGCGATTGCTACAAGCGGGATCGCAGGACCTAGTGGGGGAAGCTTGGAAAAACCTGTGGGAACAGTTTATATAGGGGTTCAAAAGGTTGGGAATTTGGCGATTATTGAGAGGTATTTATTTAAGGGAGGGCGTCAGAAAATTCAAAAACAGAGTTGTGCAAGTGCCTTGGAAATGTTGGCAAAAATTCTTTAAAAGTTTCTCTAAAAAGCTTGACAAACCCATATAAAAAAATTATAATTTCGCTCTTTTGTTAGAGTAAATCTCACGAAGAAACAAATAACCGTTTATAGATTTATATATTATTTATTTAAAGTTTATTAGATGCTATGACCCGTTAGCTCAGTTGGTAGAGCAATTCCCTTTTAAGGAATGGGCCGTTGGTTCGAATCCAACACGGGTCACCATTAAATTTTAATAAATAGAAGTGGCCCCTTCATCTAGCGGTTAGGATACCACCCTTTCACGGTGGCTACAGGGGTTCGAGTCCCCTAGGGGTCACCACTTTTATTCTCGATTTCCCCGATATTGTTATTTGAAATATCCGAGTTGGTCGCTTAGCTCAGTTGGTAGAGCGCTACCCTTACAAGGTAGATGTCACAAGTTCGAGTCTTGTAGCGACCACCATCAGGATATCTGGAGCGGTAGTTCAGCTGGTTAGAATACCTGCCTGTCACGCAGGGGGTCGCGGGTTCGAGCCCCGTCCGCTCCGCCACTTCATTTCTTTTAAATTGATTCAAACTTATGTTTTTTTAATTTTTATTGTTTTTAGAATTTTCCGACCCCTTCATCTAGTGGCCAAGGATACCACCCTTTCTAGGTGGGAACGGAAGTTCAAATCTTCCAGGGGTCGCCATTTATTTAGGGCATTCTAAAAATAAGACAAAATGACTATTATTTCTCAATTCTCTTTTAGTATCTAGATTAATGATGACTTCTTTCCTTTGATTGAGGGTACCTGAAAGTTCTTTTTTGATGACGATCTTACATCCTTTTATATCAAATATTTGAGGGATTTTATCAATAATAATCCTATATCTGTCTATAGAAACCTTTTTGAGAGGATACTTTTCATAAGGGGCGATGGCAGAGTATCTATCGATAGATTTTTGAGCGTATTTGTATTCATAAATCTTGCCGTTGATGTTTGTGATTTGAGTGAAAGAATCTTCTAGGGCAAAGGTTTGAACCTGTTGTTTTGTTTGATATACGGCTCCTTCCATAAATTTTTGAAGTTCTTTTGAATGGATGATTAAAAAAAGTTCTTTTTCTTTTTTTTCTAAAACAAGCTCATTTTTTTTCGGCTCATAGAATTCCTCTTGAATAAAAATTACTTTTTTTGGTTTGGTATTTTCTTTGAGAAATTCTTGTTCAGGAGTTTTTTTGGTTTGAGATGGTTTTGAAGAGGGTTGTTTTATTTTTTTTGCAGAAGTGTTTTGAGGTTCCTTATGGTCTGAGGGTGAGTCAGTGGAGTTTTCATTTGAAATGCTTGTTTGCACGGGGGCTTTGATGATGGGAAGATCAATAGATTCTTTTTCTGTAGGCGGGTTTGGGGTATTTTGGTTTTCTTCTCCATATCCGAGATTTGTTAAGATAGCAAAGAAAATTAATGCCGATAAAACCTTTTTCATTCAAAAACTCCTATAAGTTTTAAAGTTTTGGTTATGATTACATAACTGAATAACTATAAATCTAGTCCTGAAAATTATAAGAAAATTATCATTAAAGAGAAGCAAGTTTATGAAAAAAATTGCGATTTTAGGAAAACCCAATGTTGGGAAGAGTTCTTTATTTAATCGTTTGATCAAAGAGAGAATTGCCATCACTTCAGAAATTTCAGGCACCACTAGAGATGTGAATATAAAAAATATTTCCCTTGAAGGCAATCAAATTCAGATCTGTGATACTGGCGGACTTGATCAGAGTTCCTTGCTGTTTTCTAGGATTAGGGAGTTGAGTTTAAAAACGGCAAATGAAGCTGATCTTGTGCTTTATATAACAGATGGAAAGATTATTCCCCAAGATGATGATAAAAAACTTTTTAGAGAAATCTGCAAGATCAATAAAAAATGCCTTTTAGTCGTCAATAAGGTCGATAATGACAAAGAAAAGCAATTTGCCTATGAATTTATCTCTCTTGGCGCAAAAGAAACTTATTTCATTTCTGTAAGCCATAATCGAGGCATTTCTGCACTTATAAGTGGGATTTTATTTGAGTTGGGGTTGCGCTGTGAGGGATCTTATGAGAAGCAGGAAGAAAATGAAGATATCCTTGATTTTATTGAGAGCATAGAGGAGGAGAATGCTCAAAATGAAGATAATCAATCAATGGAGGAAATCATTCAAGTCGGGATTATCGGGAGGGTAAATGTCGGGAAAAGCTCTTTATTGAATGCACTTATCGGGAAAGAAAGGAGTGTCGTTTCTGAAACTGAAGGAACAACGATTGATCCTGTCGATGAAGAGATTTTTATTGGGGATAAAAGGGTTTGTTTTGTAGATACGGCAGGAATCAGACGAAGAGGAAAAATTGAGGGCATTGAAAAATATGCACTGGATAGAACGACTAAAATATTAGAAAAGAGTCAAATTGCTTTGCTTGTCTTAGATACAAGTGTGCCTTTTGTCGAGCTTGATGAAAAAATTAGCTCTTTGGTAGATAAACACGCTTTAGGTGTTATTTTAATCTTGAATAAATGGGATATCAGGTGTGCAGAATACAAGGAAGTTATTACAGAGTTAAAAAGAAAATTCAGATTTTTGGAATATGCACCTGTATTGACTGTGAGTGCTTTGAATGGCAGGCATATCAGAGAGCTTAAAGAAAAGATATTGGAAGTCTATGAGTCTTTTTCTTATCGTATTCCTACAAGCACTCTAAATGAAGCGATTTCAGAGGCAACTAGACGTCACCCTCTCCCAAGCGATCACGGAAAGATCGTAAAAATTTATTACGCAACTCAGTATGATACCCATCCCCCAAGAATCGCCTTAGTGATGAATCGCCCAAAATCTTTGCATTTTAGTTATAAAAGATATTTGGTTAATTTTATGAGGGAAAAATTTAATTTTATAGGATCTCCTATTATTTTTACCCCTAGAGGGAAAAATCAAATTCAAGATAAGGAAGAGAAATGTTAGAGTTAATCGGGATGATCGATCTTGAAAGATATGGCGGAGAGTGGTTGGAAATGGCTAGAAAACCATTTTATTTTCAAAATAAATGCATAGCTTCAAAAGCTCTTTATAATGATATAGAATACAAGGACGGAAAGCCTTATAAAATAAAGGTGCGTAATTCTTGCGTGACAAAGCAAGGAAAAATTAATGTTTCTGATGGAAAAGCAAAAATTGTAGGAGCAGATAATCGTTCTTTAAGTGTAAGTTTTAGTTTTTTTACCGATTGGATGCGAAAGCCTAATTATGAGGTATTGTATCTTGATAAAGATTATAGCCAAGCTGTGATCGGTACTTTGAACAAAAAATATCTTTGGATTTTAAGCCGAAAAGTTTTGGATAGGTCAGCTATTGAAAAATTGCTAGAAAAAGCCAAAGCAATGGGTTATGATACAACAGATATTATTTATGATGATTGGGAAATGCTAAAACAAATTAAGCCGTCTTTTTTAGGTATCTAGATACGCAAAATGAAGTTTTTTACTCCCTCAAAGGCAACGATGATTGCTACGCTCACTTCAACTTTTTTGGTGATCGTGAAGTTTGGAGTTGCAGTCTCTAGCGGTTCGATCGTTGTTTTGGCAAGTGCGATTGATTCGTTGCTTGATATATGTATGTCGGCGTTTAATTATTTTGCACTCAAGGAAGCAGAGAAACCAGCTAATAAAAATTTTAATTACGGCTTTACGAAGATCCAATATATTGCTACCACAATTGAGGGAGTGGTCATATTGGGATCGGCGGGCTATATTTTTTATGAATCTGTCAGCCGTTTGAATTCTGAGATTTCTTTGAACGATACTGGGGTTGCGATTTGGGTGATGGTATTGAGTATAATCGTCGTGGGCTGTTTAGTACTTTTTTTAAACAAAGTTGCCAAAATCAGTGGTAATGAAGTGATTCAAGCTGATGCTTTGCATTATAAGAGCGATTTATTCAGCAATGGCGCAATTTTGGTTTCGCTTGTGGTGATTGAGTTGAGTGGTTTTTATCTCATAGATCCCATTCTTGGGATGTTGATTGCAGCTTATATTGCATATGGGGCTTTTAAGATTATTAAATCGGGTGTTTTTATGTTGCTTGATAGGGCGCTAGATGAAAAAACCCAAAATCATATTTTAGACATTCTTGATACAAGCTCAATTTTGGGGTATTATAATTTAAAAACTCGCATTGTCGGAGAAAGGGTATTTGTAGTATTCTATGCGGTATTTGATAAACAAATTACACTTTTGCTTGCGCACGGGATTTCTGACGATATAGAAAGGAGGATTGAAAAGATTGATTCAAGTAAAAAATGGGAAATTATTATCCACTTGGAGCCGGCGGAGTATTTTGAAAACAGCAATTTCAGTTTTATAAAAAGGAAGAGTTTTTGAAACATTACATTGATTTTATTCATTCTAAAAATATTACAAAATCGACCATTTATCCTTATCTCAAATGTGATATCCTTGAGGCGCAGATTTTACGTTATATGGCAAAGGCTTTGCTGAATGGGGGCGATGAATTTAACGTTTTAAGTTTGCTTGAAAATGTTTTTGATAAAAAAGAAGCTGCAATGCTTGAACATCTTCCAAAAATCAAAAATCTTTTAGAGCTTGGATGGGTAGTACAAAGCGGGTTTATTGCAACTAGAACAAATGAAATTGCGATTTTGGAGCTTTTGAATGCAAATATCGCTTTAAGCCCAGGTTTTTTAAAACTTTTAGAAGATGGCTCATTAAATCTTGAACTCCCTGAAATCATTCCTTATGAGGATCATTTGGAATATCTTAAAGATCAGTTTTTAAGGATTGATTTGCTTCAAAAACTTAGCTATGGTTTTCAAAAAGTCCCCTCTATCTCGCTGTCTCGAACAAAGTATCGGTTGAAATTGCTTGAAGAAAGGATTTTATCTCGATTAGAAATTACCAAAACCCCTATTCAGGTTCAAACCTTGATCAAAGAAAATGCGCTCAATTCCAAAGAAGAGATTATTTTTTTTGCATTGCTTAAAGAAGAATATTCTGGGGGTGATGACAATTTACGCGATATGAACAATTTGATAGATTTAGTCAGTCAAGATGAATATGAACGCATTAAAAATCGCTCTCTTCTTGATGAAAAAAGCACTCTAGTTGAAAAAAATCTCGTAGATTATGATGAAATGCTCAACCCTTTTGGGGGTATCAGCCGAACATTTTTTATTCCTGAAGATATCTTGCAAATCATTGTTCATCCCAACCGAAAAAAGAAAAGGACTAAAATTACTTTGGAATCTTTAGTCAAAGAACAAGAAATTTTTGAGATCCTTGAGCCTAAAGTCGGGCTTGATGAGGTGATTTTGTTTCCCAAGACCAAAGAAACGCTTGATGCTCTTTTGAAACAAGTGGATACAAAAGTCATTGCGCGCCTGAAAAAATGGGGCGTGAAAGAAAAAGGCAAGGGAATTGATGCACGGATTATCTTTTATGGACCTGCAGGCACGGGAAAGACTCTCACTGCTTTAGGAGTTGCTAAAAGTCTTAAAAAGCCTGTGATTAGTTTTGATTGTTCTAAAATTCTCTCAATGTATGTAGGAGAATCAGAAAAAAATGTTCGCAAGATATTTGATGGGTATAAAGAAATCGCTCAAAAATTCAAGAATAATCCCATATTGTTGCTAGATGAAGCTGATCAATTTCTCAGTACGCGTGTGAGTAGCGGGAGCGGGGTTGAAAAAATGCACAATCAAATGCAAAATATTTTTTTAGAGCAGATTGAAAAATTTGAAGGTATTTTAATTGCCACTACAAATCTTTTAGAAACGATTGATTCAGCATTTTCAAGAAGATTTAATTATAAAATCGAATTCAAAAGACCTTCTTTGGAGCAAAGAATCTCATTATGGAAAAAATATCTTCCTAAAAATGCCGCATACCAAAAACCTTATACAATATCTTCTTTAGCGATGGAATTAGCAGAATATTCTTTGAGCGGGGGACAGATTTCTTTAGTGATTAAAAATACCGCTTATAAAGTTGCTGTGCGTGCTAATGCGGTATTTCAAAAAGAAGATTTTATTGAAGAAATCAAAAGAGAGCAGAGCGGAAATTTTGATAGTGAGAGAAATATGGGGTTTCAATCATAAATATCAAGATTAATTCATTTTTAATAAAGGTTTTTAATTTTTATTTAATTATTTAATAGTAATATTGTATATTCTAAACATTAAAGGAGATAGAATGAGACAACCTAGATTAAAAATTTTGATGCTTTTACCCTTAATAGGAGTTTTGGGTTTTGGCTTTGATAAGAATCTGGAGAAGGAGAAAGAGGCGACGGGGATTGATTTGCCGGTTCAGGAGTGGAAGTTGCCTGCTGCAATGCAAGAAGATGGCTATATTGATGAGAGCAAGATGCCAAAAGGGTCAAAATATACTGAAATGGTTATTTTAGGGAATAAAATTTTAAATGAAACCACAAAATATATCGGACCACAAGCAAAAGACCCTAAAAAAAGGTATGCGGGGAATAACTTATCTTGTTCAAGCTGTCACGCTGCAGGCGGGACAAAGCCATTTCAATCTGCTTTTGTAGGTATTTGGGGAAGATTCCCTCAATACAGATCCAGAAGTGATTCTATCAATACTTTAGAAGATAGAATTAATGGATGTATGCAAAGAAGTTTGAACGGCAAGTCTTTGCCATTGAATTCACAAGAAATGAAAGCAATGATAACTTATATGCAGTGGCTTTCTCAAGGGATTCCTGTCGGGGCAAAAGTGAAAGGTCAAGGCTTGGTTAAAATGGCTTTATTAGATCGTGCCGCAGATCCTAAAAAAGGTAAAGTTGTGTATGATGAAAAATGTGTTGCTTGCCATCAAGCTGATGGTCAAGGGATGAAAAATACTGATGCTAAAGGAGCTTATTATATTTTCCCACCGCTTTGGGGTAAAGATAGCTATAACACCGGTGCGGGAATGCATCGCGAGTTAAAAGCTGCAGCTTATATTAAAGCCAATATGCCTCAAGGAAATCCTGATTTAACAGATGAGGAAGCTTATGATGTAGCTGCTTATATCAATTCCCAGCCACGTCCTGTGAAAAAAGGTGGAGAAAAAGACTTCCCTGATAAAAGAGTGAAGCCTGTAGATGCTGTTACCGGACCATATTTGGATAAATTCCCTCAAAAACAACATCTCTTTGGTCCATATAAAGAAATGATGAAATAACTATAAAATATTGATGGGGTCCATATCAATCTCAAACCCCATCTTTTCAGAATAAGAACTGATTGAATGTAGAACTTTCATCATCGCGATATGAGAGAGAGAGCGGAGAAATATCTGATACCGATATTTTGAAGCAATCTTTTCAATCGCACATTTTCCTGCTCCTATAATTACAATATCTTCGTTTTTATTGTTTTCCAAAATTTTTAAAATAAAATCCATATTTTGCAAGGTTTTTTTTTCGTCTTTATCTGAAAAATTGATTGTGGCAAGTTTGGAATAGGGCGGGTAAGAATGCGATCTATGTGAAAGCTCGAAATCTAAAAAATCTTCATAGTTGTCTGCAAAGGTTTGTAAAAAATCGCTATTGAGACTTTGAACAATCACTTTGCCATTTTCTTTCCTGCCACTTCTCCCTGCAAGTTGGTGCATTAAAGCAACTGCTTTTTCATAGCTCCTATAATCAGCACTTCTTAAAAGATGATCAATCCCTAAAATAATCGCTAAATTGACGTTATGGTAGTCGTGACCCTTGCTGATCATTTGCGTTCCGATGAGAATATCGGTTTTTTGATGGTTGAAGTCATTGAGTATTTTTTTTAGCTTATTTTGGGTGCTTGTGTGGTCTTTGTCAAAAATACCGATAGAGGCTTCAGGCAAAAGCTCTTTAAGTTCTATAGCCACTTGAGCGGTTCCAAGTCGTTGCGCCGAAAGATTGGGGCTTTTGCAATTGGGGCATTGTGATGGAATGGGTAGAGTGTAGTTGCAATAATGACAAGAAAGAATCTTTTTATCCAGATGTAAGCTCATATCAATACTACAAAAAGGGCATTGCACGCTTTGACCGCATTCTTGACATAAAAGAGTTTTAAAATTTGCCCGAGTGGGCAAAAATATGACTGCCTGTTCTTTTTGCCTTAACATATCTTTTAAATGCTTCAGGATAAAAGGAGTGATTTGCGTGGGCATTTTTTCAAAAAAAACTTCTTTTTTTGAATTAAAATGTCTGCCTTTGAGGCGTATCAAAGCGTCGTTTTTTTTTGCATTGTGGTAGGTTGTGAGGCTTGGAGTTGCTGATCCTAAAATGATTTTTGTTTTTGTCTTGTTGGCGAGGTATAAACTGATATCCCTAGCATTATATCTTGGCTTGGTTTGGGATTTATAGGCATCATCGTGCTCTTCATCAACGACAATAAGACCTAAGTTTTTCAAAGGCAAAAAAAGTGCGCTTCTAGCTCCGGCAATGATTTTTATACTGCCCTCTTTGATTTTTTCAAGCATTTCTTTTTTTTTCTTGCTTGAAATTTTGCTGTGCCAAATTCCCACGATATTGCCAAAAACGTTTTCAAGGCGTGTTTGTATTTGAGGAGTGAGGGAAATTTCAGGCATCAAAAAAATGGCGTTTTTGTTTTGTGCAAGTGTTTCAATGAGTAGATGGATATAAACTTCAGTTTTTCCGCTTCCTGTGTCTCCAAAAAGCAGGCTATAATCTTTAGTTTGAGCAATTTCAAGAGCCTTTTTTTGACTAGAATTTAGCTCTTTAGCACAATAAGACTCTAAAGGAAAGGTTTTAAAATCCCCCTCTTTGTCAAATGGAGTAAAAAGCCCATAAGCCTGACCATAACTACAGCAATAATATTGCGAGATGAAATCTGCCAAAATGATTTGATTAGAACCAAAATACCAAGAGGTTTTAAACGCCTCTTTGCAGGAAAATTCAGGCTTTTGACACGTCTTTAAAATGACGCCTTGCATTTCTTTGTTTTTGACCCGTATGCGTGTGATATCACCTTTTTGAAAGGTAATTTCGGATTGATAGGTTAAGATAGGGGAATTAGTTTTTAAGGGGGCTATTTGATAATAGTTCATTTATTGAGCGATTTTTTGGAGCAGGCTCTTTAGATTTTGATTGAGAATGGAATATTCTTGGATTTTATTCAAATGCATCTCGAGCAATTCTGTGAGTTCGATGTTTTTATCATTAAAAGTTTGTGTAATTTCTTCTTTTGCTTCTTGAGTAAATCCATCAAGCTTGATTTGAAATTTTCTGCCTGAAATCTTGATTTCAATGTTTTCAATGCATTCTTGAATCATTGTTCCAGCACTTCAGCGATTTTGTCATAAAGCTCTTGAACGCTTTTTTCTTTAAGGGCAAGTTCTTCATAAAGCGAAGAGATTTGCCTGTCTTTTTCTTCGCTTTGCGCCATCAAAGTGGTGACTTTTAGGCGTAATTGTTCGTTTTCACTTTCTTGGGATTTGATTTTTTGTAATAAAAGGTCGATTTTTTCACTCAATTTGTCAATCAATGCCATTTTTACTCCTTGAAGTAATTTTTGCGATTCATTCGAATTTAAGTATAATTGTAACAAATATTTTATTGTTTTTAGGGATTGTGATGGCAAATTTTATACTTAATTCTGCTTATTCGCCCGCAGGAGATCAACCTGAAGCGATTGAGAGGATTACTCAGAGCATTCTAAAAGGCAATGCTTATCAGACACTTATTGGGGTAACAGGTAGCGGAAAAACCTACACGATGGCAAATATCATTGCCAAACTCAATATGCCCACTTTGATTATGAGCCATAATAAAACCCTGTGCGCCCAGCTTTATAGCGAATTTAAGGGATTTTTTCCAAAAAATCACGTCGAGTATTTTATTTCTCATTTTGATTATTATCAGCCTGAAGCTTATATCCCTAGGCGCGATCTTTTTATCGAAAAAGACAGCGCTATTAATGATGATTTAGAGAGGCTTAGGCTTTCAGCTACAACTTCTTTGCTTGCTTATGATGATGTGATAGTCGTTGCAAGTGTTTCAGCTAACTACGGCTTGGGAAATCCAAACGAATATCTTACGATGATAGAAAAGGTTGAGGTCGGACAAAGACGCAATTATAAGGAATTTTTGCTCAAACTTGTAGATATGGGCTACAGCAGAAACGATAATTATTTTGATCGGGGAAGTTTTAGGGCACACGGGGAAAGCGTGGATATATTTCCTGCTTATAATGAAGTCGAATTTATCCGCATTGAATTTTTTGGAGATGAGATTGAGAGGATTGCAGTTTTTGATAATATCGAGCGTACCCAAATCAAAAAGCTTGATTCTTATGTCTTATATGCTGCAAATCAATTTATCGTCGGGCAAGAGCGTTTGGCATTAGCGATTAAAAATATTGAAGAGGAATTGGGCGAGCGTTTGGCTTTCTTTCAAAAAGAGGGCAAAATCATTGAAGCAAACAGACTCAAAAGCCGCACGGAATTTGATTTAGAGATGATTGGGGCTAGTGGGATTTGCAAAGGCATTGAAAACTATGCGCGCCATCTTACAGGCAAAGCACCAGGCGAGACGCCTTATAGTTTGTTGGATTATTTTGCTCAAAAAGGAAGACCTTATTTAGTGATTGTTGATGAATCCCACGTAAGTTTGCCGCAATTTGGCGGAATGTATGCTGGGGATATGAGCCGAAAAAGCGTGCTTGTCGAATATGGCTTTCGCTTGCCCTCTGCTTTGGATAACCGCCCCTTAAAATTTGATGAGTTTATCCATAAAGCACCCCATTATCTCTTTGTATCTGCTACGCCTGCAGAGCTTGAAATCAAGCTTTCCAAAAACAATATCGCTGAGCAAATCATTCGCCCCACAGGTCTTCTTGATCCTATGTATGAAGTAAGGGACAGCGATACGCAAGTTCAAAATCTCTATGATGAGATTAAAAAGGTGGTTGCAAGAAAAGAGCGGGTATTAATCACGACTTTGACCAAAAAAATGGCAGAAGAGCTTTGTAAATATTATACGGATTTGGGTTTGAAAGTGCAGTATATGCATAGCGAGATTGATGCCATCGAGCGAAACCACATCATCAGAGGATTGAGGCTTGGGGAATTTGATATACTCATTGGTATCAACTTATTGCGTGAAGGGCTTGATTTACCTGAAGTTTCTTTAGTGGCGATAATGGATGCAGATAAAGAAGGTTTTTTGCGTAGTGAGACGAGCCTGATACAGACGATGGGCAGAGCGGCGAGAAATATCAACGGCAAAGTACTTTTATACGCCAAAAAAATCACTAAAAGTATGAAAAAAGCGATGGAAATCACTGATTATCGCCGTGCCAAACAAGAAGAGTTTAATAAAGCCCATCACATTATCCCAAGATCTGTTGCTAGAAATGTCGAAGAAGAATTACGCTTAGAATCAAGTGCGAATGCAAAACTTTATGAAAAGGCTTTGAAAAAAAGCAAAATCCCCAAAACTGAGCGCGAAAACATCATTAAAGAATTGAATAAAAAAATGCAAGAGAGTGCCAAACGCCTTGATTTTGAAGAAGCCGCAAGATTGCGCGATGAAATTGCCAAAATTCGTAGCCTGTGAAATAAAATCAAAAAATAATTAGTTTAAAGAAAATTACAAAAGGATACAAAGGAAAAAAATGAATTTAAATAATAAATTAAAAGGAGTTATGCCCCCCCCCCCATAAACCCTTTCAAGATTGTTGTTTTTTTATTAGGGGCGTTACTTATAACAAATCAAAAGAAATTCAAA